>JBKBWW010000065.1:0-20171 GCA_046314475.1 Hydrogenophaga sp. | reverse complement strand
GACGAGGGTCTCGGCTTTGGGGGTGTCGTGGTCACAGCAATGGGCAGACATGGTTTTCCTTTCAATGCCTGCATTGGAAACCCTGGAGCCGCTACAGTGTCAATCACTTGTTTGAACGAGGGCTTCATCATGCAGATCAAGGAACTGGCCCGTGCCACGGGCGTCGATGTTGAGACCATCCGCTACTACGAAAAACAGGGCCTGCTGCCCGAGCCGGCGCGGCGCGACAACGGCTACCGCGACTACGCGGCCGAGCACCTGGAGCGCCTGTCCTTCATCCGCCACTGCCGCGCGCTGGACATGCCGCTGGCCGATGTGAGCCGGCTGCTGGGTTTCGTGGATGCGCCGCTGGCCGATTGCAGCGATGTGGACCTGCTGGTCGACGAGCAGCTGGCGCGGGTCCGCGCGCGGCTCAAGAGCATGCGGGCGCTGGAGAAGCAGTTGCTGCAATTGCGTGCGCGCTGCTCGGGCACGCACGAAGGACACTGCGGCATTCTGGACGAGCTCGTGTCGGCTGCGCACGGCGAAGCGTGCGCCTGCCACAGCGACTCATGAATCGAGCTTGATCAGGCCTTCGGCCACATAACGTTTGAAGTCCGTCAGCGGGATGGCGGCCGAACCGTGCGTCTCTTCGTCGGTCCAGCTCAGCGTGACGTCGTTGATGCCTGTGTTCAGGTCCACCGGGCCCGGGCGGATTTCAACATTCGGGCCGTCGCCGCTGCGGTATTCGACCTTGCCGACGATGTGTGCTTTTTGTGCCATGAAAGTCCCCCAGTGAAAGACACCAAGCATCGCCGCTCAAGGACCACAAAGTCGGTGCGCTGGCATACGCTAGGTCTGTCGGCCCACGGCACAACACCATGAACCACACTCCAACGTCTCCTGCCCTGCGCGGCGGCCTGCTGGCACTGGTGGCCGCTGCGCTGTTTGGCCTGAGCACGCCACTGGTGCAGCGCTTGGGCGCGGGTGTGGGCCCGTTCACCACCGCTGCCCTGCTGTACGCGGGTGCAGCCCTCGTGGCCTTGCTGCTGCGCCGGTCCACCCAGCGCGAAGCGCAGCTGCGCCGCGCCGACCTGCCCCGCCTGCTGGCCATGGCGGCCAGCGGCGCGGTCATCGGTCCGGTGGCGCTGGCCTGGGGCCTGCAGCGCACCAGCGGATCGAGCGCCTCGCTCATGCTCACGTGTGAAGCGGTGTTCACCGCGGTGCTGGCCTGGCGCTGGTTTGGTGAAACCATGGACCGCCGTGTGATCGGCGCGGTGCTGCTGCTGCTCGCCGGTGGCGCGCTGCTGGTGGTCGAACAAGGCCTGGCGGGCCAGGTGCAGCTGCTGGGTTTGTTGGCCGTGGCGCTGGCCACGGTGGCCTGGGGCGTGGACAACACGCTCTCGCGCGGCGTGGCCGACCGCGACCCGGGACAGGTGGTGTGGGCCAAGGCCTTGCTGGGCAGCCTTGCCACCGGGATGCTGGCCGTGGTGTCGCGCGAAGCCCTGCCGGGCGCCATGGCCGCGCTCGCGCTGGTGGCTGTGGGCGCCACCGGTTACGGCCTGAGCTTGCGTTTTTATTTGCTGGCGCAGCGCACGTTCGGCGCGGCACGCACCGGCTCGGTGTTTGCATTCGCACCCTTCATCGGCGCGGCCGGCGCCTTCGCGCTCGGCGAGCGCTCGGGCAGCGTGCTCATGGCGGTGGGGGGTGGTCTCATGGTGCTGGGTGTGCTGCTGCACCTGGTGGAGCGCCACAGCCATGCACACACGCACGAGGCCCTGGAACACGAACACGCCCATTCACACGACGACCAGCACCACCTGCACACACACCAGCCCATGCCGGACGGTGCCCACAGCCACTGGCACACCCACACGCCGACGCAACACGAGCACCCGCATGTCCCCGATGCGCACCACCTGCACCGGCACTGAGCCGCGGATCAGGCGCTTTTGCGGCTCTCGCTGATCCAGTCGGACGCGGCAAACAGCAGGCCCGAGATCACAAAGGTCAGGTGAATCGCGATCTTCCAGCCGATCTGTTCGCCGGTGAGCGTGGTGCTCACCAGAAACGCCTTGAGCAACTCCACCGCGGAGATCGCCACGATGGCGCCGATCAGCTTCATCTTGAGATCGGAAAAGCTGACCTTGCCCATCCAGCCGGGTCGGTCCTCGTGGTCCCCGATGCTCAGCTTGGAGACGAAGTTCTCGTAGCCGCTGAACACGATGATGAGCAGCAGCACCGCGATGAGCGCTGTGTCCACCAGCGTGAGGATGGAGATGATCGCGTCGTGCTGGATCAGACCCAGCACGCCCATGAGCAGCGACACCATTTCCTTGCCGAACTTCAGCAACAGCACGAGCATGGCGATGATCAAACCGATGAAGAACGGCGCGAGGATCCAGCGGCTGGCGAAGATGGCCGATTCCATGAAGCGTTCGAAGGCGTTGGATTGTTTTGACATGTGGCGGCAGTGAAAAACAGGTGAGCGAATTCTGAAGCAAGGGCGCAAGCAGCGGGGTTCACGACATCAGCCGGGCCAGCAAATAAATGGTGGCCTTGATCATGGCCCACAGCACGCCCCAGACCACAGTCCCGGCCACCACCGAGGCCAGCAGGCCGATGGCGATCCACACCCCGTCGCGTTCCAGCACACCCAGCGCCAGCAGGCTGATGGCCAGCGCAGGCAAGGTGTTCCCCAGCGGAATGGGCAGCATCAAGATGGCGGCCAGCACCAGGCACACCAGGCCCACAACATATTCCACCGGCGGGCGCACCAGCACCGCGGCGCGCGGCTTGAGCAGCTTTTCGGCCTTGGCCAGCCAGGGCACGATGCGCCGCACCAGGGTGGCGAGGTCATCCCGCGAGATCGAACGCCGGGTGATGACACCGGGCAACCAGGGCCGCATGCCCAGCATGAGCTGGGCCGAGAGAAACAGCAGCGGCGCACCGAGCAAGGTGGACACACCGGGTGGCACCGGCAGGATGTTGGGCGCTGCGAAGAAGAACATGAGCGCGCCGATGGCGCGGTCGCCCAGAGCCGCCAGCAGGTCACCCACCGAAATGCGCTCACGGCTGGTGTCGTTCGCCAGGCGAAACAACACCACCGACAGCGGCACGCTGCCCTGGTGTTCTGAAACGGTGAGGTGGGTCGAAGTCAAGGTCGGGTTTCCGGGTCGGCCGCGCACAGGCGGGGCAGATCATTGAGCAACCACACCACTTGGGAGGCGTCCACTTCGTCCATGCGTTCGAGCACCATGATCTCCATGGTCGGGTGGGACCGTGACACCAGCGAGACGGTGTAGTGGCCTGTGTCGGCGGCCCGGCTCTCCCGAATCTCGGCGCCACGAATGGCCACTTGCTGCGCCGCGCGACCACCCCAGAAGCGCCGGGCATGCACCTCCAGCACACAGCCGGGCAACAGCCGGTAGTGCCAGTGAAAGTCGGAAGGCTGCTCGTGCCCCAGCTTGTTCAGCGCTGCCAGCACCCGCTCCTGGCTCATGCCGTGGCTGAGGGCGAGCGCGCCTTGCTGCGTGGAATAGCCCTCGGAGCACGCCGCCAGCGTGCAGACCAACAGCCAGGCGCCCAGACGCCACGCAGTTCGCTGGCCCACCGGTCTGCCGCTCATATGCCGGTGGGCGCTTCCTCGACGTCGCCCTCGTCTGCAGCCACGATCCGCGTGGCCAGGACCTTGTCGATCGTGCGGCCATCCATGTCCACGATCTCCAGCCGCCAGCCTTCCCAGGTCACGGTGTCGGCTTCCTTGGGCAGGCGGCCGGTGAGCAGCATCATCAAACCGCTGAGCGTGTGATAGCGGCCGCGTTCTTCGTCGGGCACGCTGTCGAGCTGCAAACGGTCCTTGAGTTCGGGCACGGGAATGTGGCCGTCCAGCAGCCAGCTGCCGTCGTCGCGCATCATGGCCCACGAGGTCTCTGGGTCCTTCGGGCTGAACTCGCCGGTGATGGCCTCGATCAGGTCCTGCAACGTGACGATGCCCTGCACTTCGCCGTATTCGTCAATGACGAACGCCATGTGCACATCGGACTGGCGGAAGTTGTCGAGCAGCTCCATGCCGGTGATGGTCTCGGGCACGTACAGCGGCGTCTGCAGTGGCTGGCTGTCCAACTCGCGCTGACCGCCGCGCAGCGCCTGCGAGAGCCACTTGCGCGCGTTCACCACACCCACCACGTTGCTCATGTTGCCGGTGACCACCGGAAAGCGCGCATGGTCCGAGGCTTCGACGCGCGCCATGTTCACCTCGAACGACTGATCACGATCGAGCACCACCACGTCGCTGCGCGGCACCATGAGCGAGCCGATCTGACGGTCATCGAGCCGGAACACGTTGCGCACCATGGTGTGTTCGTGGGTTTCGATCACGCCCGCCGTCGTGCCTTCGGCCAGCATGGCGTGGATCTCTTCTTCGGTCACCGCGCTGCCGGTGTTGTCCTTCACACCGAGCAGCTTCAGCAGCGCACGCGTGGACACCGAGAGCAGGAGCACGAACGGCTTGGTGGCGATCGCCAGGATGTCGATGGGCCGCGCCACCAGCCGCGCCAGCGCTTCCGGGTTCGACTGGGCGATGCGCTTGGGCACCAGTTCACCCACCACGATGGAGAAGTAGGTGATGAGCACCACCACCAGGCCGGTGGCGGCGTAGCCGCTGTAGGGATCGGGCACGCCCAGCGAGCTCAGCCACAGGGCCAGTGGCGCGGCCAGCGCGGCTTCACCGACGATGCCGTTGAGCACACCGATGGAGGTGATGCCGATCTGGATGGTGGAGAGGAAACGCGTCGGGTCTTCGCCCAGCTTCACGGCCGCCGCGGCCGATTTGTTGCCCTCTTCAACGAGTTTCTGCAGACGCACCCTGCGTGCGGTGACGAGCGCGATCTCCGACATGGCAAACAAACCATTGAGGAGGATCAGCGCAAAAAGTATGGCTATTTCCATGGAAACGATCGGCGCCTCACTCCTCGCGTCCACCTCCCAGGCCCAGCAGCATCAGCAAGCTCTGGAACACGTTGAACAGGCTCAGGTACACGCCCAGGGTGGCGGTGATGTAGTTGGTCTCGTGGCCGTCCTGCACGCGCTTGAGGTCGTACAGGATGAAGGCCGAGAAGATGCCGATGGCCAGCACCGCCAACGTGATCATGAGCGCGCCCGACTGGATGAACACGTTGGCCACACCGGCCACCAGCAGCATGATCGCGCCGATGAACAGGAATTTGCCCATGCTGGAGAGGTCGCGTTTGATGATGGACGACAGCGCGGCCATGCCCAGGAAGATCGCGCCGGTGCCGGCAAACGCCGTCATCACCAGGCCTGCGCCGTTGGCCTGACCCAGCACCGAGCCCACCAGGCGCGACAGCATCAGGCCCATGAAGAAGGTGAAGGCCAGCAGCACGGGCACGCCGGCAGCCGAGTTCTTGGTTTTCTCGATGGCGTACATGAAGCCGAAAGCACCGCCCAGGAAGACAGCCAGACCCATGAAACCGGTGAGGCCCGTGGTGATGCCGGTGGCCACACCGACCCAGGCGCCGAGCACCGTGGGAATCATCGACAGGGACAGCAACCAGTAGGTGTTGCGCAGCACGCGGTTGCGCTCGACCAGCGTGGCGCTGGCGGTGGAGGCGGCAGAAAGACTCGTGTTCATGGTGAGGTCCGTTCGGTGGAAGAAAAAAAGGGGAGGCAATGCAGATCGCAACCCGCAACGCTTGAGCGCTGCAGGTCCACGGGTGTCGGGGTGGGTGTGGTCCGCGTGGGCGGACCCCCATCAGGCCGTGTGGTCGGCCTGTTGGGGCGGGCGGAGCAAGCCGTCCAGTGGGAGTGGCAACGCGGCGTGCTGCCGGTAGCCGATGGTGCGGCCGCCATCGGCCGGGGAGCGCTGCGCCAGAACGGTTCTGGGGAGGCTGTCGGGAAGATCGGGTAACTCGTCCACCAGCGCGTGGTTCACCGCCGACTCGACCAGGGCCGTGCCATGCTGCGCGGCGTCCTCAATCCCGGTGGGCGCGGTCTGCGACACAGCCGCTGTGTGGGCTGGCGTCGCCAGTCCAGGGTGCGCACCCCCAAAAGCAAACGCGCTCACACTCAGAAAAAAGTGGAGCGCGAAAAGCGCGATGAGGCGGCGGGGCATGGTGGGTGGAGTATATCGGCACAAAAAAAAGAGCCCACTGACGTGGGCCCTTTCTTGCAAAGAAGCAAATTACTTCTTCTTGCACTCGTCCTTGGCTTTGTTTTCGTCTTTCATGCAATCCACTTTCTTGTCGTCCATTTTGCCGCCGGCATGGCTGGCAGCAAACGCGGGAACGGAAGCCATCATGAATGCAGCGATCATTGCGGAGATGAGAGTTTTCATAGATTACCTTTGAGATTGAAATGTCTTTTGACACCGGCACACAATGGGAAATCGCCCAATGCTGCCACCGATGAGGATATCGAATTCAATGACCATTCACCTGACAGACGTTGTTCCCATGAGCGCCCATCAGGTATTGATTGGATTCAGGTGGAAACCCTGTTGCAAAGCCTTGCTGACCCTTGTAATCGGTGTTTCATTGAGTGCCTGGGCACAACCCCGATTGACGCCGGCGCCCGACCAGATCGTATTGCCGGCATCGGTGCATGCGCAAAATAACCAGGCCAGTTCATTGCGTGCGGTGGAACGCGAATGGCGCAAGAACCGCAACCACCTGCCGGCCGCACTGGATTACGCGCGGGCCGTTTTTTTGCTGGGGTTGACCGAAGGCGATTTGCGCTGGTATGGCTCGGCCAAAGCGGCGCTGCAGCCCTGGTGGAGCGCCACCACGCTGCCGGCCGATGGCCACTTCTTGCGTGCGCTGGTCAAACAGGGTTTCCACGATTTCAAGGGCGGCATCGAGGACCTGAGCGCGGCCATCGCCATCGACCCGGCGCAGCCCGAATACTGGTCGTGGCGCTTTTCGCTGCACCTGCTCACCGCCAACATGGCGGCGGCGCGCACCGACTGCGATGCGATAGGACAGCGCTTCGGTCGCGACGAGGGCCAGGCCTGCGCGGCCACGCTGCTCTACCGCACCGGCCAGGCCACGCAGGCCATTCCCCTGCTGAATCGCCTGGTCGATCTGCCCGACTACCAGGGCCCATTCACACAGGACTGGCTGCGATACCACCAGGGTGAGGCCTACCGCGCCGCCGGCCAATACGCGCAAGCCATCGCCGTGTGGGAAAAGCATGTGCAGGCCAGGCCCAACTCCCATCTGGTCAAGCTCACGCTCACCGAGCTGCTCAACCAGCAAGGCCAGTTCGCCAAGGCCAAGCGCTACGCCGACTCACCTTCGCCCACCGACGCGCTGCTGGTGCAGGCGCTGCTGGCCAGCCGCGGCCTGAACGACGGCGACACACAGCGCCTGGCCGACCAGTTCGAGAACCGCATGAACAACCAGGCCCTGCGCGGCGAGAGCCTGATCGAGCGGCCCACCATGGTCTACCTCATCACCTACGGACGCGACAACGCAAAAGGTCTGGAGCTCGCGGCCGAGAACTGGAGCACGCAGAACGAACCCGCCGACGCGGTGCTGCTGGTGCAGGCCGCTCTCAAAGCCAACCAGCCCAAGCGGGCCGAGCCCGTGCTGGGCTGGATGGCGACCACCGGCTACACCGACCCGGTGCTCAAGGCGCTGGCTGACGAACTGCAAACCCGTCTGGGCAAATCCTGATGACCCGCTTTTTCAGACACCTGGCCACGCGCCTGGCCTTGTTCACCCTGTTCGCGGCTTTCATCGGCCCCGCCCTCGCCCACTCGAGCAGCAACGCCTACCTCTCGCTGTCGCAGCGCGGCCCCGACCTGGTGCTTCGCACCGACATCAACCTGCGTGACGTGGACCTGATCTTCGACCTGGACGACGACCGTGATGGACGCGTCAGCTGGGGCGAAACCGCCACCCGCATCGAGGAGCTCAAGGCCTGGATGCAGCAAGGCATCACGGTGCGCGGCACCTCGGCCGCCTGCGTGCTGCAGCCCATGGACGTGATGGCCAGTCCACACTCGGACGGCTTCTATCTCAGCGCCGAATGGCGCGTGGTGTGCGCCGACCCCGAAGACGTTGCAGCGCGACGACTTACGCTCAAGTACGGCCTGATCTTCGACCAGGACAACCTGCACCGCGGCCTGCTCAAGGTCGAGCTGCCCGGCGCCACCAGCAGCGCCATCCTCAGCCCCGACCGACCCGAAGCCGCGTTGCAGGCCGGCGAAGTCTCGGGCTGGGCGGTGTTCACGCGCTACGTGGTGGAGGGCGTGTGGCACATCTGGATCGGCATCGACCACATCCTCTTCCTGCTCAGCCTGCTGGTGCTCGCACCACTCGTGCCCTCACGCCAGCGCGTGACCAGCTGGCCCGCGGTGGAGAGCTTTCGCACCTCGTTCATGGACGTGCTGGCGGTCGTGACCGCGTTCACCGTGGCGCACTCGATCACGCTGGTGGCCTCCATCCTGGGTTGGGTCAACCCGCCGGTGGCGATCATCGAATCGGTGATTGCGCTCTCGGTGATCCTGGCCGCGCTCAACAACCTGCTGGGCTGGTTCTCGCTCAAGCGCTGGCGCCTGGCCTTCGCTTTCGGCCTCATCCACGGCTTCGGTTTCGCCAACGTGCTGCTCGACCTCGCCCTGCCCGCGCAGCAACTCGCGCTGGCCCTCGGCGGCTTCAACGTGGGTGTGGAGATCGGCCAGCTCGCCATCGTGCTGGCGTTCCTGCCGGTGGCCTGGCTGTTGCGCCACACCGCCTTCTACCGTTGGGTGGTGGTGGCCGGCGGCTCGCTGGCCATCGCGGTGATCGGCTCGATCTGGCTGGTGGAGCGCCTGGGGAGTTGAAGACCGCTTGTTACCGGTGTTGCGACTGCTCGGTGCGCTCACGAACAGACCCTCCCTGCGCAGACCCATAACCTGAAAGTCAGTCGGCACCTTCGGCTGCGAGAGTCCTCAACGCTGCTTCTGCAGCACTTTTCAAGGGTCCACCATGAAAACGTCCAGCTTCATCACCTCATCGCTTGCTGCTCTGGCTGTGGTCGGCAGCGCCACACTGGTGTTTGCGCAAACGAGCACCACCGACGCACCCGCCACATCCACCTCGCCTGCGGCAACACCCAGCACTCAAACCACGCCCATGGCCACGCCACCCGCTGGCGGCATGACCACCCCGGCACCGGCCACCACCGACAGCGCGAACAACAACGCCGCGATGAACGAACCCGTGGCCCGCGCTGACCGCAACTGAGCCTGCCCGCGTCCGGAGAACGCCCCTCGGTCCTTGCGATCCAGGGGCGTTGTTGTTTGAAGGCGCTGACGGATGAACCACTCCACACCCGCTCTCGACGAACCCACCCCCTGGGCCGCCATTCGCCACGGCGTGCTGGTGGGCTTGGCCCTGCTCGCATTGGTATTGCCGCCGGGTGCCCCTGCGCCGGTCAGTGCATCGCAGCGCGTGGCCTCACCCACCCAGTTGCGCGTGGCCGACCTGGGTGGCGCCGAGCCATCGAGCGACCTGCACCACATGGCGAACTGGATCGCGGGCTCGGGCGACAACGCCGCCATGCCCTTCGTGGTGATCGACAAGCGCGCAGCACGTCTGTATGTGTTTGACGCTCAGGCCCGGTTGGTGGACCACACCGCCGTGCTGCTGGGTTCGGCCCACGGCGACGACTCGGTGCCCGGCATCGGCGACAAGCCCATTGCCCATGTGCTGCCCGAAGAACGCACCACACCCGCGGGACGCTTTGCGGGTCAGCGCGGGCTCAACATCGACGGCGAAGACGTCGTCTGGGTGGACTACGACGCGGCTGTTTCCATGCACCGGGTGCGCCCCATCAACCCGAAAGAGCGGCGTCTGCAGCGCCTGGCTTCAGAGACGGCGGACGACAACCGCATCAGCTACGGCTGCATCAACATTCCCGCCCCCTTCTTTGACGCCCACATCGCGCCCACCTTCTCGGTGCAGCGGGCCATGGTCTATGTGTTGCCCGAGCAGAAAACCCTGCAAGCGGTGTTTGGTGTGCCGCCACAAGGGCATTTGGCTCAGATGATTCGGTAATAAACAACCAAAAATCCATTCGTTCCTCAACGGCGTTGAAGCCCGGATCATCCGGTCACTTTCAACAGTTCACACAAGGAACGACATGACCACCCGCCGCCACCTGATCCAGGCTCTCGCAGCCACCGTCCTCACCGCAGGCGCTTTCTCGGCCATCGCCCAGCCCGCGCCGGTGACCCTGCTCAACGTGTCCTACGACCCGACGCGCGAGCTGTACGTGGAGTACAACGCCGCGTTCATCAAACACTGGAAGGCCAAGACCGGCCAGGATGTGAGCATCAAACAAAGCCACGGTGGCTCGGGCAAACAGGCCCGCTCCATCATCGACGGCCTGGACGCCGACGTGGCCACCCTGGCCCTGGCCGGCGACACCGACGCGCTGCACACCAACGGCGGCTGGATTCCCAAGGACTGGCAGAAGCGCCTGCCGCTCAACAGCTCGCCCTACACCTCCACCATCGTGCTGGTGACGCGCGCCGGCAACCCGAAGAACATCAAGGACTGGGACGACCTGATCCGCCCCGACGTGAAGGTCATCACCCCCAACCCCAAGACCTCCGGTGGCGCGCGCTGGAACTACCTGGCCGCGTGGGAGTTCGCCAAGCGCAAGTTCGGCAGCGACGCCAAAGCGCAGGAATTCGTGGCCAAGCTCTACGCCAACGTGCCGGTGCTTGACTCGGGCGCACGCGGCTCCTCCATCACCTTCGCCCAGCGCGCCCAGGGGGACGTGTTCATCTCCTGGGAAAACGAGGCCTATTTGCTGGAGAAGGAGTTCGGCAACAAGGTCGACTTCGTCTACCCCTCGCTCTCCATCCTGGCCGAGCCCGCCGTGACCGTGGTCGACAAAAACGTGGACAAAAAGGGCACGCGTGCCGTGGCCCAGGCCTACCTGGAATACCTCTACACCGAAGAGGCGCAGGACATCATCGGCAAACACTTCTACCGCCCCACCTCGGCCAAGGCACAGGCGAAATACGCCAAGCAGTTGCCCAAGCTCAACCTGTTCAAGATCGGTGACGCTTTCGGCGGCTGGGAGCAGGCGGCCAAGGTGCACTTTGCCGACGGTGGCACCTTCGACCAGATCTACACACGGAAGTAAGGCGACCGGGTGTCACATAGGATGGAGCACTCCAACTCCTTCCCAACACCAGGAATCAACATGCCCAAGGCCTACTGGATTGCCACCTACCGTTCGATCAACAACCCCGATGCCCTCGCCGCCTACGCGGCACTCGCCGGCCCCGCCATTCAGGCAGCAGGCGGGCGCTTTCTGGCGCGCGGCATGCCTTCCAAAATCTACGAGGCAGCCCTCAACCAGCGCGTGGTGCTGATCGAGTTCGACAGCGTGGCGCAGGCCACCGGCGCGCACGACAGCCCGGCTTACCAAGAGGCGTTGAAGGCGCTGGGCCAGGGCGCGGACCGGGAGATCCGCATCATTGAAGCGGTGGCCTGATGCTGGTTGCACTGGCGCACAGCGCAGCCCCTGGCTGCCCTGTGCGCGCGGAATGTCCTGGATACCCCCAAGCGCTCGCGGCTCACCGGCCAATGAGATAAACGGCGGGGGTCCATCCTGACCCGTTGAGCCTGCTGGTTGATCTCCCATGATGCTGTCCGCTGCTGTCTTGTGCACCGCCTTGCTGTTCGGTGGCATGACCCTGTACTCCTTTGGCTTCGCGGCCTTTCTTTTCACCGCCCTGCCGGCGCCCACGGCAGGCGCCACGCTCCGTCGCGCTTTTCCCTGGTTTTATGTGTTCGTGATGGCCAGCTCGGCACTGGGAGCGTTTCTCTGGCTGCCCCACGACACGCTGGCGGCCGCGCTGCTGGCCGCAGTGGCATTGACCACCTTGCCAGTGCGTCAGTTGCTCATGCCGGCGATCAACCGCGCCACCGATGCGGGACAGCGCCGGCGCTTCAAGTGGCTTCACAGTGTGTCGGTGGTGGTGACGCTGGCGCACATTGCTGCCACGGGCTGGCTGCTGTCCCGGCTGGTCTGACCGCTTTCAAGCGCAGGGCACAGCAAGCTGCCTCGACGAGGCGGTCGCTCGCGCGCTGGCCTCCGTCAGGCCATGAACACCGCGATGAAGGCGAGCATGAAGATCAGCAAGGCGCCCATGACGGGAAGCAGGATGGGCATGTAGTGCACCACCGAGTCGAGGATGTCTTCGGCCTGTTCCTCGGCGTAGGCGCGCAGTTCCGGGTCTGAGTAATCCAGCGGATGTTCGGCCAGGGCCTCGTCGGGGGAAGGTTGTTTGTGTTGCATGGGAGCTCCTGTCCAAGGTTCATCGGGTTTGCGACGGACCGCTGCATTGCGCAGCCCACAGCACTCAAGGCTTGCAGCCTGCGGGATTGGAGGGGGTACGTCAACCAAAAGTTTCGTCTCCGCCGAGATGCGGCCCATGCCATATGCCGCAGGCCCATGAGCAAACCACTTCTTGGTCGTTGGTGAATGCGGGGGCGCTTCCCACAATCGACCGCATGGACTTCCCCACCGTCATCATCATTCCCGGCTGGCGCAACTCCGGCGTTGGCCACTGGCAAACGCTGTGGGCGGACAGCCTGCCGTCGGTGCTGCGTGTCGAGCAGGACGACTGGGTCGCTCCGGTCAAACGTGCCTGGGTCGATCGCCTGAGCGAAACCATCGAGCGCGCGCCCGGCCCGGTGGTGGTGGTCGCGCACAGCCTGGGCTGCATCACCACCACGCACCTGCCCGCATCCGTGGCCCAACGCATCCAGGGCGCGCTGCTGGTGGCACCGGCCGACCCGGAGCGCCGTGGTGTGCTGGTCGACTTTGCACCCGTGCCCCACCAGCGCCTGCCCTACCGCAGCATCCTGGTGGCCAGCAACAACGACCCGTATTGCCCGGTGCGCACGGCCGGCGCGTATGCGCGGGCCTGGGGCAGCGAGTTTGTGCGGCTCAACGACGCGGGCCACATCAACGTGGACTCGGGCCACGGACCGTGGCCACTGGGGCTGGCGTTGCTGCAGTCGCTGGGGGCCGATGTGCCGGCTGCTGCGCGCGCAGTTGAACCGGCCTGAGACGTCCCGCGCCGGGCTTATGCCCGATCCACATATGGAAACAAGAACAAAGTCGTTGGGTTTCACGAGGCCCACGCCCAGAATTCCTCACATCCTGTTTCCGTTTGGAGCTTTCACATGAACAACACCTTGCGCGCGGCCCTCGCCGCCGTGGCCCTCTCCACTTCCGCGCTCGCCGGCGCCCAGACCACGCTGCTCAATGTCTCGTACGACGTGGCGCGCGAGTTCTACAAGGACATCAACTTCGCCTTTGCCGCCAGCTACAAAAAGAGCACCGGCAAGGACATCAAGGTGGACCAGTCGCACGCCGGTTCCAGCGCGCAGGCGCGCGCCGTGGCCGACGGCCTCGAAGCCGATGTGGTGACCTTCAACACCACGACCGACGTGGACTTTCTGGCCGAGAAAGGCGTGGTCGCCAAGGACTGGCGTCAGAAGTTCGCCAACAACGCCGCGCCCACCACCTCGACCATGCTGTTCCTGGTGCGCAACGGCAACCCCAAGGGCATCAAGGACTGGGACGACTTGGTCAAGCCCGGCGTGCAGGTGATCGTGGTCAACCCCAAGACCGGTGGCAACGGCCGCATGGCCTACCTGGCCGCCTGGGGCTATGTGCGCAGCAAGGGCGGGTCGGATGCCGAAGCCGCCGAGTTCGTGGGCAAGCTCTACAAGAACGTGCCGGTGCTCGCGCGCGGTGGCCGAGACGCCACGGGCGTCTTCCTGCAACGCAACATTGGCGACGTGCTGGTGACCTTCGAGTCGGAAGTGGTCTCGGTCGACACCGAGTTCGGCAAGGGCAAGGTCGACGCCATCCACCCCAGCGCCTCCATCGTCACGGAGAACCCGGTGGCCATCGTCGAGCGCACGGTGAACAAGAAAGGCTCGGCTGCTGAAGCCAAGGCCTACCTTGATTTCCTCTACAGCCCCGAAGGCCAGGAGATCGCAGCCAAACACAACATCCGCCCGCGCAACGAAGCGGTGCTGAAGAAGTACGCCACCGCCTTCAAGCCCATCAAGCTCTTCAGCGTGGAGCAGTACTTCGGCTCGCTGGCCGAAGCGCAGAAGGTGCACTTCAACGACGGCGGTCAGTTCGACAAGCTGTACACAGTCGGCAAATAAATGGCGTCCGCTCACTCTGCCGTGCTGGGTGGCGCCGCTGCCCCGCATGGAACATCCCTGCCCCGCCGCGCCACGCGCCGCGTGCTGCCGGGCTTCAACATCACGCTGGGCTTCACGGTTTTTTACCTGAGTCTGATCGTGCTGATCCCGCTGTCGGCGCTGGTCTTCAAGACCTTCACGCTCACCTGGCCACAGTTCTGGGAAGCGGTCACCGCGCCGCGCGTGGTGGCTTCCTACAAGCTCACCTTCGGCGCATCGTTCATTGCGGCCTGCGTCAACGCGGTGTTTGGCCTGCTGGTGGCCTGGGTGCTGGTGCGCTACAGCTTTCCGGGCAAGAAGATCGTCGACGCACTGGTGGACCTGCCGTTTGCGCTGCCCACCGCCGTGGCCGGCATTTCGCTCACCGCCATCCTCGCCGGCAACGGCTGGATCGGCCAGGTCACCGAGCCGCTGGGCCTGCAGCTGGCCTTCAATCCCAACGGCGTGGTGATCGCGCTCATCTTCATCGGCCTGCCCTTCGTGGTGCGCACGGTGCAGCCCGTGCTGGAAGACACCGAGAAAGAACTGGAAGAAGCCGCCACCTGCCTGGGCGCCACGCGCTGGCAGACTTTCAGCCGGGTGATCTTTCCGAGCATCGCCCCCGCCCTGCTCACCGGCTTTGCCATGGCGTTTGCGCGGGCGGTGGGTGAGTACGGCTCGGTGATCTTCATCGCCGGCAACATGCCCATGATTTCCGAGATCACGCCCCTCATCATCATCAGCAAGCTCGAGCAGTACGACTACGCCGGCGCCACCGCCGTGGCCACCGTCATGCTGGCCATCTCGTTCGTGCTGCTGCTGCTCATCAACGGTTTGCAGACCTGGCAGCGCAAGCGCAGCGGTGGAGCGATGGCATGAGCGCAACGTCTGTTCGCACCGAAGCACCCTGGGTGCGCCGCACGCTGATCGGCGTTGCGCTGGTTTTCATGTTCCTCTTCCTGATGCTGCCCCTCGCAGCGGTGTTCACCGAAGCCCTGCGCAAGGGCTGGGACGCCTACTGGGAAGCGCTGCAGGAGCCCGACGCGTGGTCGGCCATCCGGCTGACGCTGATGACGGCGGCCATTGCCGTGCCGCTGAACCTGGTGTTCGGCGTGGCCGCGGCCTGGTGCATCGCCAAGTACGAGTTCCGGGGCAAGTCCTTCCTCACCACGCTGATCGACCTGCCGTTCTCGGTGTCGCCGGTGGTGGCGGGCCTGATCTACGTGCTGGTGTTCGGCGCTCAAGGCTGGTTCGGCCCCTGGCTGATGGAGCACGACATCAAGATCATCTTCGCCGTGCCCGGCATCATCCTGGCCACCGTCTTCGTCACTTTTCCCTTCATCGCGCGTGAACTCATTCCGCTGATGCAGGCGCAGGGCAACGACGAGGAGCAGGCCGCGCAGGTGCTGGGCGCCAGCGGCTGGCAGACCTTCTGGTACGTGACCCTGCCCAACATCAAGTGGGGCCTGATCTACGGCGTGATCCTGTGCAACGCGCGGGCCATGGGCGAGTTCGGCGCGGTCTCGGTGGTCTCGGGCCACATCCGCGGCCAGACCAACACCATGCCGCTGCACGTCGAGGTGCTCTACAACGAGTACCAGTCGGTCGCCGCGTTTGCCGTGGCCTCGCTGCTGGCGCTGCTGGCCCTGGTCACGCTGGTGATCAAGTCGGTGGCCGAATGGCGCATGGAAGCCGAGATGAAGGCACTGGCCGAGTTGCCACCCGAGCGGCCTTCGGCGCCCGCCCCCTTTCTGGCCCCCTCTCCCTCTGGGAGAGGGCTGGGGTGAGGGCTCTCCCCTTGCCAAGACCTTCTCACGCGTGCCCCTCACCCCCACCCTCTCCCCAGAGGGGCGAGGGAGAAAGAAGACCATCATGAGCATCGAAATCCGCAACATCAACAAACACTTCGGCACCTTCCAGGCGCTGAACAACGTCAACCTCGACATCCACTCGGGTGAGTTGCTCGCGCTGCTCGGTCCGTCGGGTTGCGGCAAGACCACGCTGCTGCGCATCATTGCCGGTCTGGAAACGCCGGACACCGGCAACATCCTTTTCAGCGGCGAAGACACCACCGACGTGCACGTGCGCGAGCGCAACGTGGG
The DNA here is from genome assembly GCA_046314475.1 of Hydrogenophaga sp. Taxonomy (GTDB): domain Bacteria; phylum Pseudomonadota; class Gammaproteobacteria; order Burkholderiales; family Burkholderiaceae_C; genus Hydrogenophaga. The sequence goes on along the minus strand of JBKBWW010000065.1, from coordinate 3,859 downwards.
CTTCGTGTTCCAGCACTACGCGCTGTTCCGCCACATGACCGTGTTGGAAAACGTGGCGTTTGGCCTGCGGGTGAAACCGCGCGGCGAGCGCCCGAGCGACGCGCAGATCAAGGCCAAGGTGCACGACCTGCTCAAGCTGGTGCAGCTGGACTGGCTGGCCGACCGTTACCCCTCGCAACTCTCGGGCGGCCAGCGCCAGCGCATTGCCCTGGCGCGGGCTCTCGCGGTGGAGCCCAAGGTGCTGCTGCTGGACGAACCCTTCGGCGCACTCGACGCCAAGGTGCGCAAGGAACTGCGCCGCTGGCTGCGCCGCCTGCACGACGAGCTGCACGTGACCAGCGTGTTCGTCACGCACGACCAGGAAGAAGCGCTGGAAGTGGCCGACCGCGTGGTGCTCATGAACCAGGGCCATGTGGAACAGGTGGGTGCGCCGCAGGAGGTGTGGGACCGCCCAGCCAGCCCGTTTGTGTACGGTTTCCTCGGCGACGTGAACCTGTTTCACGGGCGTGCGCACGAAGGCCAGATGCACCTGGACGGTGTGTCGTTCGCTTCGCCCGAACACGCCGGTGCGCAGGACGCGCAGGCGTTTGCCTATGTGCGTCCGCACGAGCTGGATGTGCTGCCCTATGCGCCTGGCCTGAACGGCATGGTGGTCAAGCTCGACCGCGCGGTGGTGGTGGGCCCGATCGCCCGACTCGAACTCCTGCCACTCGAAGCCCCCGCCAACGGCGAGCAGCCCAAACTGATCGAAGCCCACCTCTCGGCCGACCGTTTCAAGGAGCTCGGCATCAAAGAGGGCGACACCGTGGTGGTGGCGCCGCGCAGGGCGCGTGTGTTCCTGCAGCCGCAAGCCGCCTGAACCGCTGCCGTCCTGATGCGATCCTGACGCGGGGTGTGCTACGTTGCGCCGATGACGCCACCGGACGCAACGCCACCCCATTCCCACCCCATCCGCTGGCCAGGCGCCCTGGTCTGGGCCCTGGCCGCGCTCGCCATGGGGGTGCTGCACCCGGTGCTCGATCTGGCCAACCTGGCCATGCTGCTGGTGCTGGCCTCGGCGCTCGCGGCGCTCTGGCTCACACCGGCCATGTGCCTGGCAGCGTGTGCACTCGCGGTGCTGGTGTTCAACTTCGCGTTTGTGCCGCCGCGTTTCACCTTCAGCGTGGACCTGCACCAACACGCCCTGCTGCTGACCACCATGCTCTCGGTGAGCTGGATCGTGGCCCTGCTCATGGCGCGCCAGCGCCGCCTGGCGGAGGCCGAGCGGCTGCTCGCGCAACGCGCACGGCAACTGCAGGACTTCGGCGCCACCCTGCGCGACAGCGACGACCCTCGCTCACGCGCGCCCGATCTGCAGGCCGCGCTGGGTGCCCTGGTGGGCTCGCGCGTGGCCCTGCTGCTGCGCGACGGTGCGGATGCCGACACCCGCCTGGGCGAGGCCAGCAGCGACGGCTGGGAGGGTCTGGGCATGAGCCTGCGCCACAGCCAGGCCATGGGGCCGGGCACCGGGCGCCACGAAGACCAGACCGCCTGGTACCTGCCGCTGCGCGGGCGCCAGGCCGGCCTGGGTGCGGCGCTGCTGCCGCTGACGAACCCGCCCGAGGCCACGCCCGAGCTGCGCGCCCACGCCCAGGCCCTGTGCGACCAGATGGGCCTGGCGCTGGAACGCGCCGACGCCACCCACGCTGCCGCGCTGGCGCGCGAGCAGGCCCACGCGCACGCGCTGCGCAACACCTTGCTGGCGGCCATCTCGCACGACTACCGCACGCCACTGGCCACCATCCTGGGCGCGGCCTCCTCGCTGCACGATCAGGCCGACCGACTCTCGTCCGAACAGCGCCAGCGCTTGGCCGCCACCATCATCGACGAGGCCGGCCAGCTCGGCCGCATCACCGACAACACGCTGCAGCTCGCCCGCCTGGACACACCGGGCCTGGCCCTGCACCTGGACTGGGAGTCGGCCGAGGAGATCGTGGGCACGGTGCTGCGCCGCGCCCGCCAGCGCCAGCCCGACCGCACCGTGAAGGCGCGCCTGCAACCTGGCCTGCCGCTGCTGCGCGTGGACGCGGTGCTGCTGGTGCAACTGCTCGACAACCTGGTGGACAACGCGCTCAAGTACGGCGGCGATGCAGCGCCGGTGGAGATCGCCGTGACGCTGGAGCCTGGCCAGATCCGCCTGGCCGTGCGCGACCGGGGCCCGGGCATCGCGCCCGAGTGGCGCGAGTGTGTGTTTGATGCCTTTCAGCGCGGCGACCCCGGCGCAAGCAGCGCGCAGCCGGCCGACGCGCCAGCCCGGCGTGGCGCGGGTGTGGGCCTCGCGGTCTGCCGCACCATCGCCCGTGCGCACGGCGGTGAACTCACACTGCGCATGCGCCAGCGCGGCGGCTGCAGCTTCGAATGCACGCTGCCCGTGACCACGGCGCAGACCGGCGCACCGGAGGCCTCTGCATGAGCCTCAAGGTGCTGCTGGTGGAAGACGACCGCGAACTGCGCACCACCTTGCGCGAGTCGCTCATCGTCGAGGGCTACCAAGTGGTGGCCGCCGCCAGCCTTGCCGACGCGCACGCGCTGCTCGCCAACACCGACGTCGACATCGTGTTGCTCGACCTCGGCCTGCCCGACGGCGACGGTGAAACCTTGCTCACGGCCTTGCGGCGCGGGCGCAGCACGCCGGTGATCGTGATCTCGGCGCGCGAGACCGACGACCCCAAGATCCGCCTGCTCGACGCGGGCGCCGACGACTTTCTGGTGAAGCCCTTCAGCCTGGGCGAGCTGCTGGCGCGCATGCGCGTGGCGCTGCGCCACCGCGGCACGCCCACGCAGGCGGCCATCACCCACTACACACAGGGAACGCTGCACATCGACCTGCGTGCGCACCGCGTGCGCCTGGGCCTTGACGACGTGCACCTCACCCCCACCGAGTTCAAGCTGCTGGCGCGCCTGGTGCGCAACGCCGGCCAGGTGGTCACGCACCGGCAACTGCTGGCCGATGTGTGGGGAGCCGAGTTCACCGAACACACGCACTACCTGCGGCTCTACATGGGCCAGTTGCGCGCCAAGCTGGAGACCGACCCGGCCGACCCGCAACGCCTGCTGACCGAACCCGGCGTGGGCTACCGGCTGGTGGAGGGCGAGGACTGAAGCACCGAAGTGGACCCTTATGCGTTCCTGATGCCCCCATCGGTACGCTGCGGCACTTCTGAACTTCACACCCTCGCCCATGACCGCGACCACCGCCCCACCCGCCGCCGAACAGCCTGCCACCCCCTTGCAACGGCAAGGCACCGCCGCCCTCACCCTGGGCGCACTCGGCGTGGTGTATGGCGACATCGGCACCAGCCCGCTCTACACCGTCAAGGAAATCTTCGCGCCGGCCACTGGCGTGGCGCTGAACGCGCACAACCTGATCGGCGCGGTCTCGGTGATCTTCTGGGCGCTCATGCTGGTGGTCACGCTGAAATACGTGATCCTCATCCTGCGCGCCGACAACCGCGGCGAAGGTGGTGGCCTGGCGCTCACCGCACTGGCCGCCCACGCGGTGCGCTCGCGCCCGGCCTTGCGCAACGCGCTGCTGCTGCTCGGCGTGTTCGGCGCCACCCTGTTTTATGGCGACAGCGTGATCACGCCCGCCATCTCGGTGCTGGGCGCCATGGAAGGCCTGCAGCTGCTCACCCCGGCGCTGGCGCCGTATGTGATCCCGATCACCGTGGTGATCGTGGTCGGCCTGTTCGCGGTGCAGCGTTTCGGCACCGGGCTGGTGGGCAAACTGTTCGGTCCCATCATCGTGCTGTGGTTCGTCACCCTGGGCGCCATCGGCGTCGTTCACATCGTGAAGGAGCCCGCGATTCTCTCGGCGCTC
>JBKBWW010000064.1:0-20221 GCA_046314475.1 Hydrogenophaga sp. | reverse complement strand
GTCGATCTGCACCTTTTGAACGTGCTTGCCGTTCTCGTGCATCACGCGCATGGCAAGCTGCTGGATGCGCGGCGCAAACGTGGCGCTGAACATCATGGTCTGGCGGCGCTGGCTGGTGAGGTCGTTGACTTCGGCCAGGTCGTCGGAGAAGCCCAGGTCGAGCATGCGGTCGGCTTCGTCGACCACCAGGAACTGCACCTGGTCGAGCTTGAGCTGCTGCGAGCGCTGCAGATCCAGCAGACGGCCAGGGGTGGCCACCACGAGGTCGGCGTTCTGCAGCTTGGCGATCTGCAACTGGTAAGGCATGCCGCCCACCACGTTGGCCACGCGCAGGCCACGGCAATGGCGCACCAGGTCGATGGCGTCGTTGGCCACCTGCTGGGCGAGTTCGCGCGTGGGGCACAGGATCAGGGCGCCGGGGGTGGCGGCCTTGAAGTTGCGCGAGCTGGTCGGGTCTTTGCGCTTGGGCGCCTTGGGCGGTGCTTCGCCGCGGGCCAGGGCCTCGGCGGTCAGGCGCTCGCGTTCGGCGCGCTCCTTGGCGTCGGCATCGGCACGCTGCTGCAGCAGGGTGTGCAACACGGGCAGCAAGAAGGCGGCGGTCTTGCCGCTGCCGGTCTGGCTGGAGACCATCAGGTCGGCAAAACGCGCTTCGCCCTGGGCCAGCATGGCCTTGGGGATAACGTTGTTCTGCACCTGCGTGGGCTGCACATAGCCGAGATCGGCACAGGCTTGCACCAGCTCGGGCGCCAGACCCAGCAGCTCGAAGCCGTTGGGGCCTGCGGGCACTTCAGGTGCTGCGGCCTCGACGGTGTCGGTGGTGGAAATGATCTCTGCGTCGGTGTCGGCGGAGAGGGTTTCAGGCGTGAATTCGCCCATCGTTTCAAAAGAGTCGCTCATGTTCGTCCATGCGCCAAAAAAATGCGCAATTGATCGAATGAAGACGCTGGGAAAGACAGCCGACCCGCAGTGGGGTGGCCGCTCCATGGCGCTAGATCCGTTCGTGGTTACAAAACATCAACCATCAAACGGTCTACGCGCCTTCGGTCAGCCTGGAAAAATTCCGGTGACGCTGGGAGCGAATGGTCCCTATCCGTTGGGCCTGATTCTGGAAAATCCGGCGGGTGTTGCGGTCTTTTGACGGACTGCGCCACCGTTGCAATCGGGGGGCCTGTGTGTGAGGCAGATGCACAAATCATCGCAGTTGCCTGCGAAGCCGCTGATTATAGCCCGAAGTTCAGGGAAAACCCTGAACTCTTTTTTCGACTCAGCTCAGGACGGCTCGAACGATGTAGAAAAGGATGGCTGCAAGAACCGCTGTTGCAGGCACGGTGACGATCCACGCGGCCACGATGCGCATGACCGCCGAGCGTTTGACGATCTCCTTCTTGATCACCTTCTTCATGGCCCGCTGCTCCTTCTTCGCCAGCAATGCACCCTCGGCGGTTTCGGTCGCCTCGCGCTGTTTGGTGCGGCGCTTCATCTCGGCAAGCATGCGTTTCTTTTCCTGCACCTCGGCCGCTTCGAAGCGGTGCAGGTAGGCCTCGACCTCGGCACGGTCGGCGCCCTGGTGGCCGGCAAACACCACCGCCTCCATCTTGGCGTAGTTCACCTTGAGCAGCTCGCGCAGGAACCCCACTCCGAACACTGCGCCAATGGAAATGTGCGTGGTGGACACCGGCATGCCAAGCTGCGAGGCGACGATCACGGTGAGCGTGGCCGACATGGCGATCGAGTAAGCGCGCATGTTGTCGAGCTCGGTGATCTCCTTGCCCACCGTGCGGATCAGGCGCGCGCCATACAGCGCCAACCCGACCGCCAGGCCCAGTGCCCCCAGCACCATGATCCACATCGGCGTGCCGGCCTTGGTGGCGATCGCGCCTTCTTTCACCGCTTCGTAAATCGCGGCGAGCGGCCCGATGGCGTTGGCCACGTCGTTGGCGCCATGCGCAAAACTCAGCAGCGCGGCCGAACAGATCAGCGGCCAGGTGAACAGGCGGTTCACGCCGTCCTTGCTGTTGTCCTGCCGGTTCGCCATGCGCGCAATCGGTTTGCGAATCAGCCACCACACCACCACCGACACCAAGAGACCGATGACCAGAGCAGACAGGAAATCGATCTTGACGAGTTGGCTCACACCCTTGAGCAACATGTAGGTGGTGTAGGCCCAGACCATGAGCGAAATGAGCACCGGCACCACGCGGCTGGCGGCCTCGGTCTTGTCGCTGCGGTAGGTCACGCTGCGTTTGATGAGGTAGAGAAATGCCGCGGCCATGGCGCCGCCCATCAGCGGCGAGATCACCCAGCTGATGACGATGGCACCGATGGTGTCCCAGTTGACCAGGCCCCAGCCGCCCGCCGCAATGCCGGCGCCCATGACGGCGCCAATGATGGAGTGGGTGGTGGACACCGGCGCGCCCACCGCCGTGGCCAGGTTGAGCCAGAGCGCGCCAGCCAGCAGAGCCGAGAACATGACCCAGGCAAACAACGCGGGGTCGTTGATGGCAGCCGGATCGATGATGCCGCCCTTGATCGTGCCGACCACGTCACCGCCGGCGACGATGGCCCCGAGAGCCTCGAAAACAGCTGCGACCACGATGGCCCAGCCCATGGTCATGGCGCCCGAACCCACCGCCGGACCCATGTTGTTGGCCACGTCGTTGGCGCCGATGTTCATGGCCATGTAAGCGCCCACACTGGCGGCCACGATCAGCAGCCACACCGCCGATGAGGTGAGGCCGACGGTGGAGGCACCGGTGAGCGAGGCGTACACGCCAACCAGAACCAGGAACAGCAATGCAGCGCCCAGTTGCAGGGCCTCCTGGTGCTTGGAAATGAAGCGGCTACGGGCTTTTTTGGGCATGTGAATCTCGCGTGAATGTCACGATTTTGTCATGTAGGTCCTGGGTGCCCATCGGCCACAAAGCCAATGCGACAAGGTCTGCGCTTTCAGCGCAGGAAGTGCGTGCGGTAGTGCTCCAGCTCGTCGATGGACTCGTGCACGTCGGCCAGCGCGGTGTGCTTCTGGTGCTTCTTGAAAGCGTCGTACACCTCGGGCCGCCAGCGCTTGGCCAGCTCCTTGAGCGTGCTCACGTCCAGACACCGGTAGTGAAAGTACGCCTCCAGCTTGGGCATGTACTTCACCAGGAAACGCCGGTCCTGGCTGATGGTGTTGCCGCACATGGGCGAACCGCTGCGGGGCACGTACTTGCCGATGAAAGCCAGCAATTCGGCCTGCGCCTGTTCTTCGGTCACGGTGCTGGCCTTGACCTTGTCGATCAGACCGCTTTTGCCGTGCGTGCCTTTGTTCCAGTTGTCCATGGCACCCAGCACCGCGTCGCTCTGGTGAATCACGAGCACCGGACCTTCGATGCGCGGCGTGAGGTTCGGGCCGGTGATGATCACTGCGATCTCGAGCAGGCGTTCCTTCTCGGGGTCCAGGCCGCTCATCTCGCAGTCGATCCAGACCAAGTTCTGGTCGCTTTTGGCGCGGGGGGGGGTGTCGTTGGCGGCGGTCGCCAGGGCCGTGTCGGAGGGGGTGGGGGCTGAAGTCATGCGCCGATTTTCACCGATCGGCCGGGTGCCCCGCCCAGCCAGGGGCCGGGCATGGCCCTTGAAGCGTCTGGCGCAGGCGCTCTTCGATAGACTCCCACCCCATGGACACCGCCTCGTTTGCCTTCACCGCCCTCTTCTGCGCCCTGCTGGTGCTTGGCCTGATCACCCGTACCGTGCTCGCGAGCCGGCAGATCCGCCACGTGGCCCGCCACCGCGGCACCGTGCCGGCGGCGTTCAGCGACACCATCTCGGTGGCGGCCCACCAGAAGGCCGCCGACTACACGATCACCAAGACGCAATTCGGCCTGCTCGAGATCGCCATCGACGCCGCGCTGCTGCTCGGCTGGACGCTGCTGGGCGGCCTCGACTGGCTCAACCAGACGCTGCTGGCGGCGCTGGGCGGCGGTATGGTGCAGCAGCTCGCTTTGCTGGGCTCGTTCGCCATCATCGGCGGCCTCATCACGCTGCCGTTGGGCTGGTACGCCACCTTCCGCATCGAAGAACGTTTCGGCTTCAACAAGATGACGCTCTCGCTCTGGCTGGGCGACCTGCTCAAGGGCACACTGGTCGGCGCGCTGATTGGTCTGCCGATTGCCGCGCTGGTGCTCTGGCTCATGGGCGCGGCCGGCCCGGCCTGGTGGCTTTGGGCTTGGGGTGCGTGGATGGTGTTCAACCTGCTCGCGCTGGTGCTGTACCCCACCGTGATCGCGCCGCTGTTCAACAAGTTCGAGCCGCTGGCCGACGAGACCCTGAAGACCCGGGTGAATGCCCTCATGCAGCGCTGCGGCTTCGCGGCCAAAGGCCTGTTCGTGATGGACGGCAGCAAACGCAGCGCGCACGCCAACGCCTATTTCACCGGCTTTGGCGCCGCCAAACGCGTGGTGTTCTTTGACACCCTGCTCAAGCAGTTGAGCCCGGAAGAGATCGACGCGGTGCTCGCACACGAACTCGGCCACTACAAGCGCCGCCACATCCTCAAACGCATCGTGCTGATGTTCTCGCTCAGCCTGGCCGGTTTTGCGCTGCTGGGCTGGGTGTCGAGCCAGGCCTGGTTCTACAGCGGCCTGGGCGTCATGCCCTCGCTGGACACGCCCAACGACGCCCTGGCACTCATCCTGTTCCTGATGGTCGTGCCGCTGTTCACCTTCTTCCTGTCGCCGCTGATGGCGCAGCTCTCGCGCAAGCACGAGTTCGAGGCCGACGCCTACGCCGTGGAACACACCAACGGCCCCGATCTGGCCAGCGCACTGCTCAAACTTTACAAGGACAACGCCAGCACGCTCACGCCCGACCCTGTGTACGCGCGCTTCTACTATTCCCACCCACCGGCCAGCGAGCGCCTGTCGCGCCTGCAAGCCGCTGCCTGAACACAACCATGAACCCCATTCACCAGAACCGCCGCGCCCTGTCGGCCACCGAAATCGTGAGCCAGCTCACCCAGCTCAACGGCGAATCCGCCCAAGGCTGGAAGCTGATCGACGGCGCGCTGGAGAAGGCCTTCACCTTCGCCAACTTCCACGAGACCATGGCCTTCGTCAACGCCGTGGCCTGGATCGCCCACCGCGAAGACCACCACCCCGATCTGGCCCTGGGCTACAGCCGCTGCACGGTGCGTTTCAACACGCACGACGTGGGCGGCATTTCGGTGAGCGACTTCCACTGCGCGGCTGCGGTGGACGCACTGCAGAAGGCCTGATGGCCGATCTCCAGACCGGTCTGGTGGTGGCGGCTCACGGGCGCCACTGCATGGTGGAGAGTGCAGACGGCGAACGCCGTATCTGCCATCCCCGCGGCAAGAAAAATCCAGTGGTGGTGGGTGATCAGGTGCAGTGGCAGATCACCGGCGACGAAGGCAGCATCGAACACGTGAACGAACGGCGCAACCTGTTCTACCGCCAGGACGAAATGCGCACCAAGTCGTTTGCAGCCAATCTCGACCAGGTGCTGGTGCTGGTGGCCGCCGATCCCGAGTTCTCCGAGAGCCAGCTGGCACGCGCCCTGATCGCCGCGCAGGCCGAACGCATCGAGGTGCTGATCGTGCTCAACAAGAGCGACCTGCAGCCGGCGTTTGACCGCGCCTGGGCGCGGCTCGACCCTTATCGGCGCATGGGCTGCACGGTAATGCCGCTGCGCCTGAAGGCCGAAGGCCAGGATGCCGATGGAGACGACGGCCTGGACGCATTGCAGCAGCGCCTGGCCGGCCAGCGCACGCTGGTGCTGGGCCCCTCGGGCGTGGGCAAAAGCACACTGGTGAACCGTCTCGTGCCCACGGCCAAAGCGCTCACCGGCGAGATATCGCGCGCGCTGAATTCAGGCAAACACACGACCACCAGCACATCCTGGTACTGGGTGGACGAAGCGCGCACCACAGCACTGATCGACTCACCCGGGTTCCAGGAATTCGGCCTGAACCACATCGAACCCATGCAGCTCGCGCACCTGATGCCCGACCTGAACGCCACGCTGGGCAGTTGCCGCTTCTACAACTGCACCCACCTGCACGAGCCGGGTTGTGCGGTGGTGGCGCATGTGCAGACGGGTGATGCGGAAGTGACCGGGGGCGATCCGCTGGCGATCAGCGAAAACCGCTACCGGCTGTATCGCGAGTTGTTTGCCGAACTGTCCGACAAACGCAAGTACTGAACTGGGTCGGGAGCGGGTTCAGAAGCGCGCGAGCGTGACGAGCGCGAGCAGCAGCATCCACAACACCACGGCACGCCACACCAGCCCCACCACGCTACCCAGGTGCGCCAGCTGAGGCTCAGGTCGGCTGCCGGGGTCGCCCTCTTCCAGCACGAGCGTTGGATCGGCTTGCGGTGTGAGGCGCACGTTGAGAGCCCCCGAGGTGGCTGCCAGCACCACACCGTTGCTGCCCGGCGCAAAACGTTCGGCGTCGCCGCGCCAGCTGGCCACCGCTTCTTCGAAGTTGCCCACCACCGCAAAGCCCAGCGCCGTCATGCGGGCTGGCACGTGGTCGACAAAGGCCCATGCCTTGGCGGCGGCGTGTTGCAAGGCCATGCTGGGTGTGCCATCAGCGCGCGCGCGCCAGTTGCGCGACAGGTACTCGGCCGAGCGGTAAAACACCGCACCGGCGGGCCCCAGCCCCAGGGCCCAGAACACCACAAAACACACCAGCACACCGAACACATGGCGGTGCGCAGAGAGCACCGAATGTTCGATCACCTGACGCAGCAGCTCGCTGCGCGGCAAGCTGGAGGCATCCACCCGGAGCCAGGCGGCGAGCTTCTCGCGCGCCAGCGCATCGTTGCCCTCTTCGAGCGCGTTGCGGATCTCGCTGAAGTGATGGCTGAACTGGCGAAAGCCCAGGGTCACGTACAGCACCGCCACCATCCACACAAAGGCCAGCACCGAACTGAACCACCACAAGCCCCAGTGCACCAGCGCCACGGTAAGCGCAGGCACTCCCACGGCCAGCGACCAGGCAACCCAGCCGTGCGAGGACTCGCCCGCGTCAAGGTTGCGGCGAACCGTGCGCGACCAGCCGCGCAGCAAGGCATGCACCACGTTGTCGTAGGCCAGTGGACGCGCCTGCTCCAGCAGCAAGGCAATAAGGATGGCGAAAAAACCCATGTGTCGATCATAGTGGCCTGCACAGCGCGGGCCACCGTGGCCGCTCAAGCGCTGAGCAGTCGGTAAAAGTTGCGCAGCATGCCGGCGGTGGCGCCCCAGATGAAGCGCTCCTGGTCCCCGTCCTGGTAGGGCATGGAATACCACTCGCGCACCACGCCTTCGAAGTCGAAGGCGTGCCGGCGGTGGTGCAGCGGATTCATGAGGAAGGACAGCGGCACCTCGAACACATCGTCCACCTCGTCGGGATTGGGCACGAGCTCGAACCCTGGCTCCAGCAGCCCCACCACCGGCGTGACGATGAACGAGGTGCCTGTGACGTACACCGGCAGCGTGCCCAGCACTTCGATGCGCTCGGGTGGAATGCCGATCTCTTCAAACGTCTCGCGCAGCGCCGCAGCGGTTGGGTCGGCGTCGGTGGGGTCGATCTTGCCGCCGGGCAAGGCGATCTGACCCGAATGGGTGGAGAGGTGGGCCGTTCGCTGCGTGAGCAACAGGGTGAGCTCGTCGCGCATCACCAGCGGCAGCATCACGGCCGCATGGGCCGGCGCGCGGTTGGCAAACTTGATTTCGCGCACCAGCTCGGGCGTCCAGATCGGCGGATTGGCGAACAGCTGGCGCAAGCCTCGGGCGGTGAGGCGCTCGGGGTGGGCGGGGTGCGTGACTTCGTCGGTGTTGACGATGGGCACGAGACGCGGATCGAACGCGGGAAGCAGTTGTGTCATGGGTGGCAGAGCATAGGCCAGACGCAAAAAAGCCGCTCCGAGGAGCGGCTTTTTGATGGCAGAGCCAACAAAGGCTTATGCAGCCTTCGCGCCCAGCTTTTCCTTGATACGTGCCGACTTGCCGCTGCGGTCGCGCAGGTAGTACAGCTTGGCGCGACGCACATCACCGCGGCGCTTGACTTCGATCTTGGCGATCAGCGGGCTGTACAGCGGGAAGGTGCGCTCGACGCCTTCGCCGTTGGAGATCTTGCGCACGATGAAGCTGGAGTTCAGGCCACGGTTGCGGCGGGCAACCACCACACCTTCGTAGGCCTGCAAACGCTTGCGGGTGCCTTCGATCACGTTCACGCTGACGATCACCGTGTCGCCGGGGGCAAACGGCGGAATGACTTTGCCGAGGCGAGCAATTTCTTCTTGCTCTAGGGTCTGGATGAGGTTCATGGTTTCCTGTTCGTCGATCATTCCCGCGCTGCACTAAAGGCCACGAATCCGGCAGGGGCCCTGTCCAACGCTTCGCAGAAGATCTGCTGGAATTGCGGGCTGACCCGGTCGCGGCGGCCGGTAGAGGATCGAAAAGCCTTGGATTATAGCAACCCCTGCGCGCGCAGGAAACTTTGGTCGGCGGCGTCCAGCAATCCCTGGTCCCGGGCACGGGTCAGCAGGTCAGGCCTTTGGCGGGCCGTGACCAGCAAACTCTGCTCGCGCCGGTGGCGGGCGATGCGCTCGTGGTGACCACCCAGCAACACCTCAGGCACGGGCATCGGGCCCTGTGGCCCCTGCCAGACCTCGGGGCGCGTGTGGTGCGGACTGTCGAGCAGACCGTCCAGCGCGGGGTTGAAACTGTCCTGCTGGTGGCTGCCTTCGTCACTCAACACGCCGGGTTGCAGGCGCGCCACGGCATCGAGCAGCGCCATGGCAACAATCTCGCCACCCGAGAGCACGAAGTCGCCCAGGCTGATCTGCTGATCGACACAGGCGTCGATGAAACGTTGGTCAATGCCTTCGTAGCGGCCACACAGCAACACGGCGCCCTGGCTGGCGGACCAGCGTTCAACGCCGGCGTGGTTGAGGGTTTCGCCGATGGGGGAAAACAAAACGACCGGCGCGCGCGCATCGTCGGGCTCGGCGCGTTCGACGCGCACCGCCTGCAGGCACTGCCACAGCGGTTCAGCCATCATGACCATGCCCGGGCCGCCCCCAAACGGGCGGTCGTCCACTCGGCGGTAATTGCCCTCGGCAAAGTCGCGCGGATTCCACAGGTGAACGTCGACCAGCCCGGATTCAAAAGCGCGGCGGTTGATGCCGTGCTGCAGAAACGGTGCAAACAGCTCAGGAAACAGCGTGATGACGTCGAAGCGCATGGCGGTATTGTGAGCGTCAGCGATCCGGCGCCGGGCCGCCCCAAGCCGGATCAGCCCCCTCGGGGGGCAGCGACCCGCGCAGCGGTGGAGCGTGGGGGCCGCTAGTAGTCTGTTTGCCAGTCGGCAGTGATGCAGCGCGCAGCCTTGTCCACGTTGTCGATGTAGGCTGCCACAAACGGGATCATGCGTTCGGCCACCTGCTCGACACCGTCGACGGTGTCGGCGTATTCGAGCACAAGCACGGAGTTGGGGCCGGTGGCCATGAGGTCGCGCACCACGCCCAGGTGCACGCCTTCGCGGTTGACCACGTCCAGGCCGATCAAGTCGACCCAGTAGTACTCACCTTCGGGTGTGGCCGGGAAGGCACTGCGCGGCAGGTAGATGCGCACGCCCTTGAGCGCTTCGGCCGAGTTGCGGTCGTTCATGCCTTCGATCTGGGCGACCAAACCGTCGGTGTGGGGCTTGACCTCGACAAGACCGATGCTCACGCAGCCCGAAAACGCCGAGAAGCCGCGCGCGAAGCGGGCTTCGGGCGGCTCCAGGAACCATTGAGGGGAAGCAATCAGCGCCGAGGTGTCGGCGCTGTAGGGCAGGATGCGGACCCAGCCCTTGATGCCCCACGCGTCTTGTATACGCCCCAGTTCGACCGCATCGGCCGGGAGGGACGACGCCGTAAAGGCGTCGGACGCGGGGCTGCTCACCGTGCGGTCAGCAGGATCAGGCCGCGACAGCGGCCTTGGCGGCGTTCTGCTTGACCAGACGCTCGACCGTGTCGGACGGGGTGGCACCCACACCGGTCCAGTAGGTCAGGCGGTCCAGTGCGATGCGCAGGGGCTCTTCGCCGCCGCGTGCCAGGGGGTTGTAGAAGCCGATGCGCTCAATGAAACGACCGTCACGACGGTTGCGCTTGTCGGCCACAACGATGTTGTAGAAAGGACGGGACTTTGAGCCGCCGCGGGAGAGTCGAATGACGACCATGATTTATCCTTCGGGTGGAGAGGTGCCGAAATTGGCACATCACTGGATCTTTCGATCCGCTTTATCTGCAGCGCTTGAGACACACGACTGACCACCCGGCCAGCGAAACGCCACGAAACCCGCGATTATAGCCCGTCTGTTGACTTCCAAGGTCACGGACTCCACCCTGTTCGTTCTGAAACGCCCCATGCCCACGATCCGCCCCAGCCGAGACGACGATCTCGACGCCATCACCCGCATCTATGGCCACCACGTGCTGCACGGCACCGGCACCTTTGAAACCACGCCGCCCAGCCTGGCCGACATGACCACCCGACGCGCCGACGTGCTGTCCAAAGGCCTGCCGTGGCTGGTGGTCGAAGAAAGCGGCCAGGTGCTCGGTTTTGCCTACGGCAACTGGTTCAAGCCCCGGCCGGCCTACCGGTTTTCGGTGGAAGACTCGATCTACATGGACCCGGCAGCACACGGCAAGGGGCTGGGCCGCGCGCTGCTGACCGAGTTGATGGCCGCGCTGGAGCGTGGTGGCGTGCGCAAGGTCATGGCCGTGATCGGCGACTCGGCCAACGCGGGTTCGATCGGCGTGCACAAGGCGCTGGGTTTCGAAACCGTGGGCGTGGTGCAGTCCTGCGGATGGAAGTTCGACCGCTGGCTGGACATCGTGCTGATGCAGAGAACGCTGGGTGCCGGCGACACCACACCCCCCGAAAGCGCTGCGTGATCGGCCGCGGCAAGAACAAGACGCTGGCCGCCGTGTTGGCAGTGCTCGGCGGCACGCTCGGACTGCACCGGTTCTACTTGCGCGGTCTGGGCGACTGGATCGGTTGGCTGCACCCGATCCCGGCGGCCTTGGGCTGGTGGGGTGTTGACCGTGTGCTCACCTACGGGCAAGACGACAAGCTCTCGTGGGTGCTGATCCCTCTGCTGGGCATGACGATCGCCGCGAGCTGCCTCACCGGCATCGTCTACGCGCTCACCGATCGCGAAAAGTGGAACCGCTGGTTCAACCCGACGCTGCCGGTGGATGCCAACGCCGGCGCGACCCACTGGCTCACCATTGGAACCCTGGTGCTCGCGCTGCTCATGGGCACGGTGGCCTTCATGGGCAGCCTGGCCTTCGGTATTCAGCGCTACTTCGAGTACCAGATCGAAGAGGCGCGCAAGATCAGCCAGTGACGGTCGTCAGTTGATCCACGACATGGCCAGCATGAAAAAGCTCAGCGTGAAGAGCGACACCAGCGTGGTCATGCCCATGCTGGCGGTCGTGAGTTCCTGGGCAGCGTCGTAGCGCTGGGCGAACAGGAACACGTTGGCGCCGATGGGCAGTGCGCCGGCGACCACGATCACGGTGAGCGGCAGGCCGGTGATGCCCAGCGCCCAGGCGCTCAGGCCCACCATCACGGGCAGCAAGAGGTTCTTGGACACCGTGATCCACACCGCGTCACGCAGATGCCCACGCAGCGGTGTGCTGGCCAGCGTCACGCCCATCAACACCAGCGACAGCGGGCCGAAGGCGTTGCCCAGCAGCAGCAGCGGTTTGTCGATCACCGCAGGCAAACTCAGGCCCGTTTGTGAGAACAGCAGGCCGCTGATGATGGGCAAAGGAATGGGGTGGATCAGCGCGCCCTTGATGGCCGAGAAGGCGGTTTGCCACAGGCGGGGCGCACGCTCACCGCCCGCGCGGGCTTCGCGCGCCACCGCCAGCTCCAGCACGATGGAACCGGTGGTCAGCAGGATGAGAGCGTGCACCGACACCAGCGTGAGCAGCGTGACCAGCCCGGCCTTGCCGTAGGCCAGTTCCACCAGCGTGATGCCGATCATCACCATGTTGGAGAACACCCCGGCCATGGCCATGACCACGCTGGTGCGGTTGAAGCCGCGCCAGGCGATGGACACGGCCAGCAGCAGCAGCGCGGCGGGGAAATAGGCCAGCACCGGCCGCAGGTCGAGTTCCTCGAAACGCACCGCGCTCATGGTGCGAAACAGCAGCGCCGGGATCAGCACCAGGAACACGAGGTTGGAGAGGTCCTTCACCGAGGCGTCGCGGATCCACTGCAGCCGCCCGGCAAGGAAGCCGATGGCCATGAGCAAAAAGACGGGGGTGAGGGAGGCGACGGCGGGGTGGGCAGCAAAGTTCACCCGCCGATGGTATCCGCGCTAGGGAACGCCCACGGCGTTGGTGATGCGGTAGTAGAGCCCGTAGGGGTCGTTCTGCAGCACATGGAAGGTGCCTTCAACAACGACCGCTTCCAACTTGTATTTCACCGGCGTTTTGGTGCGCACCTCCACCATGCTCTCGGGCCCGCCGGGTGTGCAGAAGCCGCAGGTGAGCGGCACCGAGGCAAGCAAAAAGTGGCGCTGGTTCTCGCCCGGCTCCAGCGGCATCATGAAGCCCTGCAGGCGCAGCGTTTTCTGGTGGAGCGCGGTCACGGGTGCTGGGTACACCGGCACGATGCGCTTTTTCTCCACGCGGGTGGTCACGTCGGTGAGCGTGGACCAAGCCACCACGTCGGTGCGTTTGGGCAGCGGCGCGAATGGGCTCAGCGGGCTGTGCACGCCGGCGCCCTGTCCGTGCGGCAGCGTTGCGCCATCCGAAGCGGCGGGCGGCGGGGTGCCCGGCGGCAGCGGTGAACTCAGCGTCTGCGCAGACGCGCCCACCACCAGCACACTGCTCAGCCACAGGCCATTGAAGAGGGTTCGCATCGGCTCGGGCTCCTGGGTGGTTGCACGGGGTGTCAGTGGGCGTGGCGCATGCCGCAGTACTTGCCCAGGGCCAGACCCTTGCAGGCCACTTGGAGTTCCGCCATGCAGACTTTTTCGCCCTTGCCGGCCTCCAGGCATTTGGCCGCGCCCTCGTGCGCAGCGGCCATGCCGCGGTGGCGTTGAATGTCTACCTTCACCTCCTGGTCGGAGTGTTGGGCCATGGCGGAGGCGGACAGGAGCACGGCGGACAGGAACAGAACGGCTTTTTTCATGGGATCACCTGGAGTTGAGAAGTTGAGAAACATCGACGCGGTAGGCGCTGGCAACCGGCACCAGCGCCGCCACCACCGCCACACCCAAGGCCAATACAGGCACACAGGCTTCGCCCGGCACCCATGACCAGCCGTTGATGGCCCGCGACTGGCTGTCCATCAACAGGGAACCGAGCAGGGCCGCCAGGCCGTGTGCCGCCAGCATGCCGAGCACACAGGCGAGCGCCGCCAGCCACAGGGCCTCGCACAGCAGCAGCAGGGCCACGCGCGTGGCGGGTGCGCCCAGCATGCGCAGCATGGCGAGGTCGCCCCGGCGCTCGCGCACTGCACTCCACAGCGCGATGAACACCGACAGCGCGGCCACGCCCAGCAGCACGGCACCCAGACCCCGGAGCACCTGCGTGCCCACACCCACCATGGACAGCAGACGCGTGATTTCGAGCGCCGGCGCGGCGGCCTGCATCGACGTGGTGCTGTTGATGAAGCGCGGAAAGCTCACCGCGGCCAGGGGCGTGTTGTAGGTGATCAGCGCCAGCGTCACCTCGCGTTCGTCGGCCAGTGCTTCGGCGAGCTCCAGCCGCTCGGCTTCGTCCATCTGGTCGCCCGCGTGCATGTCGTCGTGCACCTGCCAGACCGATTCGGTGGCAGTGAGCACCAGCCGGTCGAGCACGCAGCCGCAGGGTGCGAGCACACCGCTCACGGTGTAGGGCGTTTCGCCGTGCATGGCGCCGCCGGCGCCGAGGCCGTGCGCCCCTTCGAACGCCTGGCCCGGTTGCAGCCCGGTACGGCTGGCCACCTGGGCACCGAGCACAGCCTGCATCGGCGTGGACCAGAGCTCCCCCTGCGCAAGTTGCGCGCCGTAGTGCGCGGCGTAGTCGGCCGTGGTGCCCACGATGCGGAAACCCTGCAGGTTGTCGCCCAGGCTCAGGGGGATGAGTTTGGCCACCTGCGGGTGCTGCGCGAGGCGCTGCACCTCGGCCAGCGGGATGTTGCCCGGCGGCACGTCGATGTGGAACACGCCCGCGAGGATCAACTGCATGGGGCTGCCCTTGGCGCCCACCACCACGTCGATGCCGGCCAGGTCGCGTTCAAACGCGCGGTCGATCTGGTCGCGTGCGATCAGCACAAACGCCATGGAAGCCAGGCCGAGCGCGAGCAACAACAGGTTGAGCGTGGTGGCCAGCGGTCGCGACCACAGGTAGCGCCACGAGAGACCGAACACGTTCATGCGGCCACCGGCGCAGCGGTGTCGAACGCCAGCACGTCGGCATTTGGCAGCGCCCGCATGACGCGCGCGTCGTGGGTGGCGATCACCAGCGTGGCGTTGAGCTCGCCCGCGCAGTTGCGCAGCAAGTCCAACGAGGCAGCGCACGCGGCGTCGTCCAGGCTGGCGGTCGGCTCGTCGGCGAGGATCACGGTCGGACGCAGCAGCAGCGCGCGGGCCAGTGCCACGCGCTGGGCCTGTCCGCCCGAGAGCTGCGACGGCTTGCGCGCTGCCAGCGATTCGATGTTCAAGGCCCGCAGGGCATGGGCCACCGCGGCCTTGTCCAACGGCAAACCGGCGGCAAAAAACACCAACCCCAGGTTGTCCGCCACCGTCAACGCTTCACTCAGGTGCAGCTTCTGCGGCAAAAACCCGATGTGCCGCGCACGCCAGGCATCGCGCGCCGCCGCAGTCAACACGCCCACCGACTGCCCGTTCACCACCACCTCGCCCGCCGTGGGCGTGAGCAGGCCGCTGGCCAGCGCCAGCCAGGTCGACTTGCCGCTGCCCGAGGGTCCACGCAAGAGCAGCGTGCCGCCCTGCGCCACCGACACATCGGCGAACCGCAGTGGCTCGGCGCGCGGGTAGGCGAACTGCAGACCACGGCTGTGAATCACGCAACAGGCTCCGAGCAGCCCGAGCAGGTGCCGTGGATGGACACATCCACCCGGTTGCCCTGGTGACCCAGGCGCGCCAGCGCGGCAAACAGGTCGTGCGTCACGGCGCGCGTGGGTTCGCTGGCGTCGGTCAGGCGGAACTGCCGGTGGCAGGCATCGCATTCAAAACGCGGCAGCGCGCCCTCCTCGTCACCCTGCTGCGTGGGCGTTGCCAGGCTGAAGTGCCAGGTGCGCGCGTCGTCGGCCTGGCGCTGCAGCACGCCGCAGCCAGCCAGCCGGTCGAGCAGGCGGTAGAGCGTGACGCGGTTGATGTCCAGGCCGCGCGCGGTGAGCGACGCCAGCGCCTGCGCGTGGGTCAGGCCGCCGGGCGGACGGGCCAGGAACAGGCCGAGCACGGCGCGGGTGGCGAGCGTGCGCCGCAGGCCGGCCTTTTCCAGGCGGGACTGGATCTCGGGTGGGACGCCCAGGGGTTCTTTGGGTGTGCGTGGGTTCAAGGGACACGTCTCCGCTTTATCGCAACTGTGTTGCGTTATGATGGCTGTTACCGCAATTCAGTTGCATTATTGCCGCCCCAAGGACCCCCGTGCAAGCCCACTCCGACGCCGCCAGCAGTCCCCCGGCCATCGCGCTGCGCAACCTCACGCTGGGCTACGAGCAACACCCCGCCGTGCACCACCTGTCGATCACCATCGATCCGGGTTCACTCGTGGCGGTGGTGGGCCCCAACGGCGCCGGCAAGTCCACACTCGTAAAGGCATTGGCCGGCCAGTTGCGACCCATCGAAGGCTGGATCGAGGGTCTCGAACACCACCGCGTGGCCTGGCTGCCGCAACACAGCGGCGTCGACCGCAGCTTTCCCATCTCGGTGCAGGAGCTGGTGATGCTCGGGCTGTGGCATGAGGTCGGCGCGCTCGGACGGTTCACACCAGCGCACCGCGCGGCCTGCCACCGCGCACTCGGCGCCGTGGGCCTGCTGGGCTTCGAGCAGCGCAGCATCGACACGCTCTCAGGCGGCCAGATGCAGCGCGCCCTGTTCGCCCGCCTGATCCTGCAGGACGCGCCCGTGGTGCTGCTCGACGAACCCTTCGCCGCGGTGGACCAGCGCACCACCGACGACCTGCTGGCCCTGCTGCACCGCTGGCATGCGCAGGGCAAAACCGTGGTGGCGGTGCTGCACGACCTGTCGCAGGTGCGTGCGCACTTTCCCCAGACCTTGCTGCTGGCGCGCGAGCCGGTGGCCTGGGGTGCCACAGCCGAGGTGTTGACGCCGACCCACTGGCAACGCGCGCTGCGCATGCAGGAGCCGTTTGACGAGGACGCGCCCCTGTGCGCGCCGGCCAGCACCCACGCACACAGCCACGGAGTTTCGGCATGAACGCGCTGGACGCCGCGGACGCCACCACGCAGTTCCTCTGGGCTCACCTGTGGCTGGGGCCATTCGTTGAATTCGGCTTCATGCGCAGCGCCTTGCTGGGTTGCGTGGCCCTGGCGGTGAGCGCCGCGCCGGTCGGCGTGTTTCTCATGCTGCGGCGCATGAGCCTGACCGGTGACGCCATGGCCCACGCCATCCTGCCGGGCGCGGCCATTGGTTATCTGGTAGCTGGCCTGTCGCTCGGCGCCATGACCTTCGGCGGCATCGTCGCCGGCCTGACGGTGGCGGTGGGCTCGGGGCTGGTGGCTCGCAACACCGTGCTGCGCGAAGACACGAGCCTGGCCGCGTTCTATTTATTGTCGCTGGCGCTGGGCGTGCTCATCGTCTCGGTGCGCGGCAACAGCGTTGATTTGCTGCATGTGCTGTTCGGCACCGTGCTCGCGCTGGACAGCGCCGCGCTCACCTTGCTGGGCAGCATCGCCGTGATCACGCTGGTGTCGTTGCGCGTGCTCTACCGCCCGCTGGTGCTGGACTGCCTGGACCCGGGGTTTTTGCGCGGCAACAGCCGCTGGAGCCCGGTGGCGCACTACGGTTTTCTGGCGCTGCTGGTGATCAACCTCGTGGCCGGTTTCCACGCCCTGGGCACGCTGATGTCGGTCGGCATGATGGTGCTGCCCGCCGCCACCGCGCGATTCTGGGTGCGCCGCCTCGGCGCCTTGCTGGGCCTGGCCGTGCTGTTCGCTTTGCTGGCCTGCGTGGCCGGCCTGCTGGTCTCTTACCACGCCGACTGGCCCACCGGGCCGGTGATCGTGCTCAGCCTGGGCACCGCGTATCTCTTCTCGATGGTGTTCGGGCCACACGGCCTGCTGCGTCACCAGCGCCCCAAGTCCCTCCACCTCCAAGCCTGAACCGAAAGTCCACCATGACCCCAGTCACCCATTTCTCCCGCCGCAACTTCCTCGCCTGCGCCACCCTTGCACTCACGGGGTTGTCGGCCCAGGCTCAGGCCCCGATCCAGGCCGTGGCCAGCTTCAGCATCCTGGGCGACCTGGTGCGCCAGGTCGGCGGCGATCGTGTCCAGGTCAACGTGCTGGTCGGCCCCGGCAGCGATGCCCACGTGTTCCAGCCCACGCCTGCGCAGGCCCGACTGGTCGGCCAGGCGCAGGTGGTGTTCTCCAACGGCCTGGGTTTTGAGGGCTGGATGAGCCGCCTGCTCAAGACCGCCGGCTACAAGGGCCAGCAAGTGGTGGTCAGCCAAGGCATTCAGCCGATGAAGGAAGCCGGACACGACGACAAGAAAGGTCACGCACACGGCGCCCACGACCACGGCGAGACGGACCCGCACGCGTGGCAGAGCGTGGGCAACGCCAAGGTGTTCGTGAAGAACATCGCCCAGGGCCTGTGCCGCGCGGACGCAGCGGGTTGCGAGGTGTACGACCGCAACGCCAAGGCCTATGTGGCGAAGCTGGACGCGCTGGACAGCGAGATCCGCGCGGCCTGGGCACAGATCCCCGCCGCCCAGCGCAAGGTGATCACCTCGCACGACGCCTTTGGCTACTACGCACGCGACCACAGCGTGAAGTTCCTGGCGCCGCAAGGTGTGAGCACGGAGAGCGAAGCCTCGGCCAAGGGTGTGGCCCGGCTGGTGCGCCAGATCAGACAGGAGCAGATCAAGGCCTTGTTCGTCGAGCGCATTGCCGACCCGCGCCTCATCGATCAGATCGGCCGCGAGACCGGCGTGAAGCCGTCGGGTGAGCTGTTCTCCGACTCCCTGTCGACCGCAGACGGCGCCGCACCCACCTACATCGACATGATGCGTTTCAACACGCGCGCGCTCACCACCGCCGTGCGCGGCGAGTGAGCCCCGCCCGCGCTGTCGCCTGACGGACTGCGCGGCCAGCGCTGGCCGGGATGCCCGTGGCTACACTGGCGCCCCACCCTCCACCCCGGACCGATCCTTGCCCACCACCCACCTCCTGCTCGCCCTCTCGGTGGTTTTCGTCTGGGGCACCAACTTCGTGGTGATCCGCTGGGGTCTGGACGGCCTGCCGCCCTTCCTGTTCGCCACGCTGCGCTTTGCTTTCTCCGTCCTGCCCTGGCTGCTGTTCATGCCACGCCCTGCGGCGCCCTGGCACAAGATCGCGGCCTTTGGCGTGCTGCTGGGGGTGGGTCAGTTCGGTTTGTTGTTCCTGGCCATGCGCAGCAGCATCTCACCGGGCCTGGCCTCGTTGGTGGTGCAGCTGCAGGTGTTCTTCACCATCGGCTTGTCGTTGTGGCTCATGGGCGAAAGGGTGCGCGGCTTCCAGATTGCGGGCCTCTTGCTTGCGCTCTGCGGCCTCGGCGTGATCGCGGCCAACCTCGACGCCACGGTCACGCTGCTGGGCATCGCCACGGTGCTGGGCGCAGCGTTTTTCTGGTCGCTGGCCAACCTGGTGGTGAAGTCGCTCGGCCCGGTCAACATGCTGCACTTCATGGTGTGGAGCAGCCTTTTTGCGGTGCCGCCGCTGTTCGCCCTGTCGTGGTTCATCGAAGGTCCGGCGCTCATGCGCTCTGCCGTCGAACAAGCCAGCGGTCTGGTGTGGGCCAGCGTGCTCTGGCAGGCGGTGGGCAACACGCTGTTCGGCTATGGCGTGTGGAACTGGCTGCTGGCGCGCCACCCGGCTGCCACGGTCACACCGCTGGCCTTGCTGATCCCGGTGTTCGGCATGGGGGCGTCTGCCCTGTCGCTGGGCGAACCTCTGCCGGGCTGGAAGCTGGGCGCTGCGGCGCTGGTGCTGCTGGGTCTGGCGGTGATCGTTCTCTGGCCACGCTGGCGACCGGGTCGCTGACCGATCCCGGGCAAAATCGCCCCACCCTGGTGCGACCCAACTTGGTGCGCACCATTCAGGGTTACCCATGTAGACGTTTCCCACCCGGGAAACCAGAATCTGTATACACATTCTGTGTTCAAAACACCCGCAAGCACCTGTTTCCAAGGGTAAGCACCGCTGGCACCCTTATTGCTGATGCAGAAACATGCCTGGGCGCTCCCGACACGGACCCTTGCAACCCCTCACCCCACAGGAGAACCCATGAACAAACGCCACTTCATCCAGACCGCCGCCGCACTGGCCTCCCTGGCCGCCATGGGCAGCGCCCAGGCCCAGACGCCCATCAAGTTCCAGCTCGACTGGCGCTTCGAAGGCCCGGCCGCCCTGTTCCTGCAGCCCGCAGCCAAGGGCTATTTCAAAGCCGCCGGCCTGGACGTGACGATCGACTCCGGCAACGGCTCGGGTGGCACTGTGACCCGCGTGGCCTCGGGTACCTACGACATGGGCTTTGCCGACATGGCCGCGCTCATGGAGTTTCACGCCAACAACCCCGACGCTCCGAACAAGCCGGTGGCCGTGATGATGGTCTACAACAACACGCCGGCGGCTGTGCTCGCGCTGAAAAAGAGCGGCATCACCAAACCCGCCGACCTGAACGGCAAGAAGCTGGGCGCCCCGGTGTTCGACGCCGGCCGAAAGGGTTTCCCGATCTTCCAGAAGGCCAACAACGTGACCAACGTGGCATGGACCTCGATGGACCCACCGCTGCGCGAAACCATGCTGGTGCGGGGTGACATCGACGCCATCACCGGCTTCTCGTTCACCTCGCTGCTGAACCTGGAAGCGCGCGGCGTGAAGGCCGATGACGTGGTCATCATGAATTACGCCGACTACGGCGTGAAGCTCTACGGCAACGCGATCATCGCCTCGCCCAAGATGATTGCCGAGAACCCGGCGGCGGTGAAAGCCTTCCTGACCGCGT
>JBKBWW010000063.1:0-20387 GCA_046314475.1 Hydrogenophaga sp. | reverse complement strand
CACGCCACCAGGCGCGTACATCACCATGAACAGGAAGATCAGGCCCAGATAGAGCAGCCAGGCCTTGGTGAGTTCCGAGAGCAGCACCGAGGCCAGCACCATCAGGATGCCGCCGATGATGGGGCCGAAGAAGATGGTGGCACCGCCCAGGAAGGTGAACAGCAGGTAGGCGCCCGAGCGCCCGGCACCCACCACCTCGGCCGTGACGATCTCGAAGTTGAGCGCACCCAGACCGCCCGCGATGCCGGCGAAGAACCCGGCGATCATGAACGACAAATAGCGCACCTTCTGCGTGTTGTAGCCAATGAACTCAACCCGCTCCGGGTTGTCGCGCACGGCGTTGAGGATGCGACCCAGCGGCGTGCGCGTGAACGCAAACATGAGCCCGACGCAGATGAAGGTGTAGACCGCGATCAGGTAGTACACCTGCCGCGGTGGGCCGTAGGTGATGCCCATGAAGGCCTCACCGATCACCCGGTTGCCCGACACGCCGGCTTCGCCACCGAAGAACTCGGAGAACATCAGCGACATGGCAAACACCAGCTCGGCCATGCCCAGCGTGATCATGGCAAAGGTGGTGCCGGCCTTCTTGGTGGTGACATAGCCGAACAGCACAGCGAAGAACAGGCCCGCCACGCCACCCACCAGCGGCAGCAGCGTCACGGGAATGGGCAACTGCCCACCCGCTGCGGCGTTGAGCGCGTGCATGGCCACATAGGAGCCCAGTCCGGTGTAGACCGCGTGGCCGAAGCTCAGCATGCCGCCCTGCCCCAGCAGGATGTTGTAGGACAGGCAGGCAATGATGGCGATGCCCATCTGCGAGAGCATGGTCACCGCGAGGTTGCTGCTGAACACGAAGGGCGCGACCAGCAGGACCGCCGCGAAGAGGGACCAGACGGTCCAGCGGCCTTTGTTGAAGCCGCTTGTGGTGTGTTGCATGGTGGTCATCGGGTCAGCCCTCTCGCGTGCCGAGCAGGCCTTTGGGGCGGAAGATCAAGATCAGCACCAGGAACAGGTAGGGCAGGATCGGCGCCACCTGCGACAGCGTGAGCTTGACCACCGAATTGTTCTTGGTCGCGTCCGAGAGTTCGATGCCGAGCTGCTGCGCCAGGCTGATGAAGGAATAGTCGAAGGCCACGGCAAAGGTCTGGATCACGCCGATGAGCACGGAGGCCAGGAACGCGCCCGAGAGCGAGCCCATGCCGCCGACCACCACCACCACAAAGATCACCGAACCCACCGTGGCGGCCATGGCCGGTTCGGTGACGAACGTGCTGCCACCGATGACGCCCGCGAGGCCAGCCAGACCGGTGCCGGCGCCAAACACCAGCATGAACACACGCGGCACGTTGTGCCCCAGGCTCTCCACCGTCTCGGGGTGGGTGAGCGCGGCCTGGATCACCAGACCAATGCGGGTGCGCGTGAGCAGCAGCCACAGCGCCAGCAGCATCAGCAGGGCCACCAGCATCATGAAGCCGCGCGTGGCGGGAAACGGTGAGCAGATCACGTTGGCGGCGGAACACACGTCACTCGCCGCAGCGCCCCAGACCATCTGCAGCGAATCGTCGGCCAGGTGCACCAGCGTGAAGGCCGGGCCGCGCAGGGCTTCGGGTGGTGCGAAATCGAGCGCCGTGCGGCCCCAGATCAGTTGCACCACCTCCAGCAGGATGTAGGAAAAACCAAAGGTCACCAGCAGCTCGGGCACGTGGCCGAACTTGTGCACCTTGCGCAGCGTGAGGCGCTCGAACAGCGCACCCATGGCGCCCACCAGCACGGGGGCCACGATCAGCGCGGGCCAGAAACCGATCCAGCTGGACAGCGTGTAGCCCATGTAGGCGCCGACCATGTAGAAGCTGGCGTGCGCAAAATTGAGGACGCCCATCATGCTGAAGATGAGGGTCAGCCCCGAGCTCAACATGAACAGCAACAGACCGTAGCTGATGCCGTTGAGCATGGAGATGATGAAGAACTCCATGAGTTCGCCTTTCGTGGCTGGTGTGTCAGCCGTCGGAGCACGGTGAAAACAAACCAGCGCCTGAAACGGCGCTGGTTCTACCCAAGGCAACCGCCATGCACGAAACCGGGTTCGTGCGTGGGGTGCAGTCGATCAGCCCGGACGCTTCATCTGGCAGCTGGTGGGCGTGCTGGACACGAAGGACGGGTATTCCTTCACCGGCACCAGCGTCATGCCGGTGTTCTCGGCACTGTAGGGGAACTTGCCGCCGGCTTTCTGCCAGACCGTGACAAACAGCGGCTGCTGCAACTGGTGGTCCAGCTTGCGCACTTCCACTTCGCCGTTGAAGCCCTTGAACTTCAGGCCTTCCATGGCGGCCGCCACCTTCACCGGGTCGGTCGACTTGGCCTTGGCCATGGCTTCGGACAGGGCGGAGTACGCCAGCGGGATCGCGCCGGTGTACATGTCGTCCTTGTACTTGGCCTGGAAGTCGGCGGCCCACTTGCCCATCTGGCCACCCATGTTGTAGTGCTGGTAAGCCACCTGGAACACGCGGCCTTCGCCACCCGTGCCCAGCGCCGTGGGGGTGCCCGTGACGCCGGTGTAGTAGGTGTAGAACTTGCCGGTGTAGCCGCCTTCGTTGGCCGCTTTCACCAACAACGCGAGGTCGGAACCCCAGTTGCCGGTGATCACGGTGTCGGCACCCGAGGCCTTGATCTTGGCCACGTAGGGCGCGAAATCGCGCACCTGGGCCAGCGGGTGCAGGTCTTCGCCGACGATCTTCACGTCGGGGCGCTTGCGCGAGAGGTTTTCCTTGGCGAAACGCGCGACCTGCTGGCCGTGCGAGTAGTTCTGGTTGAGCAGATAGACGTTCTTCACATCCGGCTGGTCCTTCATGAAGGTCGTCATGGCCTCCATCTTCATGGACGTGTCTGCGTCAAAACGGAAGTGCCAGTAGTTGCACTTGCTGTTGGTGAAATCGGGGTCCACCGCTGCGTAGTTCAGGAAAATCACTTCCTTGCCGGGGTTGCGTTCGTTGTGCTTGCTCACCGCGTCGATCAACGCACCGGCCACCGAGGAGCCGTTGCCCTGGGCGATGTAGCGCACGCCCTGGTCGAGTGCGGCCTTGAAGTTGTTCAGGCTCTCGGCGGGGCTGAGCTTGTTGTCGAAGCCGACCACCTCGAACTTCACGCCAGCCGGGTTGGACTGGGTGAACTTCTCGGCAAAGAACTGCCAGCTCTTGAGCTGGTTGTTGCCCACAGGGCCCATGAGGCCGGTCTGTGGGTCGATCAGGGCGATCTTGACGGTCTCGCCTTTCTGGGCGTGTGCGCCGAGTGCGCAAGCAAGCAGCGTGGCTGCGGTGAGGCTCTTGATGGCGAAATGCATTGTTTGTCTCCGGTGGTTGTGGGTCGCGCATGCAGCTTACAAGCCTGTTGCGGTGCAACACTCAGGGATAGCCCCTAGGGGCTATCGCGCTGGCGACTTCAACCGTGGAAACACAGGGTCGGCGGACCTCAAATGCCGGGCAACACGTAGTCCTTGAGCTGTTGACGCAATGTCATTTTTTGCATCTTGCCGGTCGCGCCCAGCGGAATCGCATCGACAAACACCACGTCATCCGGAATCTGCCACTTGGCGGTCTTGCCCTCGAAAAACGCCAGCAACTCTTCGCGCGTGACCTCGGCGCCCGGCTTCTTGACCACCACCACGATGGGCCGTTCGTCCCACTTGGGGTGGCGCATGCCCACGCAGGCGGCCATGGCGATGGCCGGATGGGCCATGGCGATGTTTTCCACGTCGATCGAACTGATCCACTCGCCGCCGGACTTGATCACGTCCTTGCTGCGGTCGGTGATCTGCATGAAGCCGTCGGGGTCGATGGTGGCCACGTCGCCGGTGGGGAACCAGCCCTGGCCTTGCGCGTCGTAGCGCAGCGGGTCACCGCCCTCGCCCTTGAAGTAGCTGGCAATGATCCAGGGACCACGCACCAGCAGGTCGCCGTAGCTCTTGCCGTCCCAGGGCAGCTCGTCGCCCGCGCCGTCGACGATCTTCATGTCCACGCCGTACACAGCGCGGCCCTGCTTGAGCAGGATCTTGTGCTGCTCTTCGGCCGGCAGCGCCATCTGCGCGTTTTTCAGCGAGCACACCGTGCCCAGCGGTGACATCTCGGTCATGCCCCAGGCGTGGATCACGGCCACACCGTACTGGTCGTTGAAGGCTTTCATCATCGCGGGCGGGCAGGCCGAGCCCCCGATCACGGTGCTCTTGAGCGTGCTGAACTTCAGGTTGTTGGCCTGCAGGTGGCCCAGCAGCATCTGCCACACCGTGGGCACGCCCGCGGCCATGGTCACCTTTTCGGACTCCAGCAGTTCGTAGATCGACTTGCCGTCCATCGCCGGCCCGGGGAACACCAGCTTGCAGCCAGTGGCCGCTGCCGAGTACGGCAGGCCCCAGGCGTTGACGTGGAACATGGGCACGACCGGCAACACGCTGTCGCGCGCGCTCAGGCTCAGTGCGTCGGGCAGCGCGGCGGTGAACGCGTGCAGGATGGTCGAGCGGTGCGAGTACAGCGCGGCCTTGGGGTTGCCGGTGGTGCCGCTCGTGTAGCACATGCTGGAGGCCGAGTTCTCGTCGAACGTGGGCCAGTGGTAGGTGTCGGGCTGTTGGCCGATCCAGGCCTCGTAGCTCTGCAGGCCGGGCAGGCCGCTGTCGGCGGGCAGCTGGTCGGCGTCGCACAGCGCGATCCAGTGTTTCACCGTGGGGCACTTGGCCGCCACCGCCTTGACCAGCGGCAGGAAGGTCATGTCGAAGCAGACCACCTTGTCTTCGGCGTGGTTCACGATCCAGGTGAGTTGCTCGGGGTGCAGGCGCGGGTTGAGCGTGTGCAGCACATGGCCGGTGCCGCTGACGCCGAAATACAGCTCCAGGTGGCGGTAGCCGTTCCAGGCCAGTGTGGCCACGCGGTCACCAAAAGCCAGGTTCAGGCCATTGAGCGCATTGGCCACCTTGCGCGCACGCACGGCGATCTGGCCCCAGTTGCTGCGATGGATGTCACCCTCGACCCGTCGGGACACGATCTCGCCGCTGGCGTGGTGCCGCTCGGCGTGAACGATCAAGGTCGAAATCAAAAGGGGTTGGCTCTGCATCTGGCCCAGCATGGAAATCTCCTGTGTGGTTCTGGTCTGTGGGATCGCTTGACCGATCATGCCGCAGACGGTGGCTGCGCCCCACCCGGGTTGGTCCGGATAGCCCGGCCGGCAGTGGGTTCAAGTCGTCTCGGTGACAATGAGCCGCATGAGTTTCCCCATGGCCTGGACCCACCGCTTCGCCGATGTCGGCCCCCATTTCCACACCGAACTGCAGCCCACCCCCCTGCCCGACCCGCACTGGGTCGGCCAAAGCCCCGCCGTGGCACGCGACCTCGGACTGGATGACGCCTGGATGCGAAGCGACGAAGCCTTGCAGGCCTTCACTGGCAACGCCCTGTTGCCCGGCATGCGACCCTTGGCCAGCGTGTACAGCGGTCACCAGTTCGGGCACTGGGCGGGCCAGTTGGGCGACGGGCGCGCCATTCTCCTGGGCGAACTGCCCGGGCCGCACGGGCCGCTGGAAGTTCAACTCAAAGGCGCCGGCCTCACACCCTATTCGCGCATGGGCGACGGCCGCGCCGTGCTGCGCAGCTCCATCCGCGAATTTCTGTGCAGCGAGGCCATGCACGCGCTGGGCATTCCCACCAGCCGGGCGCTGTGCGTCACCGGCTCACCCGGCAAGGTGCGCCGCGAAGAGATCGAAACGGCGGCGGTGGTCACCCGCGTGGCGCCCAGCTTCATCCGCTTCGGTCACTTCGAGCATTTCTCGCACAGCGGTCAACACGATCAGCTGCGCACCCTGGCCGATTTCGTCATCGACCACTTCTATCCGGCCTGCCGGGAGGTGCCGGGCAACCCCTACGCCGCGCTGCTCGAAGCCGTGAGCGCGCGCACCGCCGAGATGGTGGCGCAATGGCAAGCCGTGGGCTTTTGCCACGGCGTGATGAACACCGACAACATGAGCATCCTGGGTCTGACCATCGACTACGGCCCGTTCCAGTTCCTCGACGCCTTCGTCCCCGGCCACATCTGCAACCACAGCGACACCGGCGGTCGGTACGCCTACAACCGCCAGCCCAACATCGCCTACTGGAACCTGTTTGCGCTCGGCCAGGCGCTGCTGCCGCTGATGGACGAGCAGCAGCAGGCGCTGGACGCGCTGGAGCCCTACAAGGCGCTGATGCCGGCTGCGCTGCAGCGGCGCATGAACGACAAGCTGGGTCTGGCCCGCGTGCAGGATGGCGACGCCGAGTTGACCGAAGCGCTCATGAAATTGCTGGCCGCCGACGCGGTGGACTTCACGATCTTCTGGCGCCGGCTGAGCCACGCGGTCTCGGGCGGTGTGGAGCCAGTGCGCGACCTTTTCCTGCAACGCGAGACCTTCGATGCCTGGGCCGTGCGGTGGCAAGAACGCCTGCAAGCGCAGCCGGGCTTCGACGCCGCTGGCACCCAGGCGCAGATGCTGCGCACCAACCCCCACGTGGTGCTGCGCAACCACCTCGGAGAAATGGCCATCCAGCGCGCGAAAGAAGGCGATTTCAGCGAGGTGGCCAGGTTGCAAAACGCGCTGGAGAACCCATTTGAGGAAGTCACCGGTCAAGAAGACCTCGCCGCCTTCCCGCCCGCCTGGGCCAGCCAGATCGAAATCAGCTGCTCGTCCTGAGCGCCTTCACAGGAGACCCGCATGAACTTCCCCATTCAGAAAACCGAGGCCGAGTGGCGCGAAGTGCTGGCCGCCAAAGGCGCCGAGCCGCGCGCCTTCGACGTGACCCGCCATGCCCACACCGAGCGGCCCTACACCGGCAAATACGAGCAGGTCTGGGCCGATGGCAGCTACCACTGCGTCTGCTGCGGCAACACGCTGTTCGACGCCAAGACCAAGTTCGACGCCGGCTGCGGCTGGCCCAGCTTCTCGCAAGCCGTGCCCGGCGCCATCACCGAAATCACCGACCGCACCCACGGCATGGTGCGGGTGGAAACCGTGTGCAGCCAGTGCGGCGCCCACCTGGGCCATGTGTTCGACGACGGCCCGACCGACACCGGCTTGCGTTACTGCATGAACTCGGCTTCACTGGAACACTCGCCCAAGAAAGACACGCCATGAAAGCCAACACCATCCTGCAGACCATCGGCAACACGCCGCACGTGCGCATCCAGCGCTTGTTTGGACACGCCACGCAGCAGGTTTGGATCAAGTCCGAGCGCAGCAACCCAGGCGGCTCCATCAAGGACCGCATCGCCCTGGCCATGGTGGAAGCGGCTGAACAAAGTGGCGCATTGCAACCGGGCGGCACGATCGTTGAACCCACCTCGGGCAACACCGGCATCGGCCTGGCCATGGTGGCTGCGGTCAAGGGCTACAAGATCATCCTCGTCATGCCCGACAGCATGTCGATCGAGCGCCGCCGCCTCATGCTGGCCTATGGCGCCAGCTTTGATCTCACACCGCGTGAGAAGGGCATGAAAGGCTCGATCGCACGCGCCGAAGAGATCGTGGCCAGCACGCCCGGCGCCTGGATGCCGCAGCAGTTCAACAACCCGGCCAACGTGGCCGTGCACGTGCAGACCACGGCCGAAGAAATCGCCGCCGACTTTCCAGAAGGCCTCGACGCCATCATCACCGGTGTGGGCACCGGCGGCCACATCACCGGCGTGGCCCGTGTGCTCAAGGCGCTCTGGCCCCAGCTCAAGGTGTTCGCGGTGGAGCCTGCGGCCTCGCCCGTCATTTCGGGCGGTGCGCCCTCGCCCCACCCCATCCAGGGCATCGGCGCGGGCTTCATTCCGAACAACCTCGACGTGAGCGTGCTCGACGGCGTGATCCAGGTCGAGGCCGAACCGGCGCGCGAAATGGCCCGCCGCTGCGCGCGCGAAGAAGGCATGCTGGTCGGCATCTCTTCCGGCGCCACGCTGGCCGCCATCGCGCAAAAACTCCCCGAGCTGCCGGCCAACGCCGTGGTGCTCGGCTTCAACTACGACACCGGCGAGCGTTACTTGTCGGTGGACGGTTTCCTTCCCGCCTGATCCCATGAAAAACCTGAACGACATCAAACTCTCCATGCTCGACCTGGTCGCCGTGCGTGAAGGCGGGACCGTGGCCGACGCACTCGCTGTTGCGCTGCGCACCGCGCAACACGCCGAGTCGCTGGGATTCACCCGTTACTGGCTGGCCGAGCACCACAACATGAGCGGCATCGCGTGCTCGGCCACGGCCGTGCTGGTGGGCCACATCGCGGGCGGCACCACGCGCATGCGCGTGGGCTCGGGCGGCGTGATGCTGCCCAACCATGCGCCGCTGGTGGTGGCCGAAGCCTTCGGCACGCTGGCCGAGCTCTACCCCGGCCGCATCGATCTGGGCCTGGGCCGCGCGCCTGGCACCGACCCCATGACCATGCGCGCCCTGCGCCGCAACCGCACCGAAAGCGAAGACGACTTTCCCCGTGACGTGGCCGAGTTGCAGCACCTGCTGGGCCCGGTGCAACCGGGACAACGCGTGATCGCCAACCCCGGCAGCGGCACCAACGTGCCGATCTGGCTGCTCGGCTCCAGCCTGTTTTCGGCACGCCTCGCCGCCGAGCGCGGTCTGCCGTTCGCGTTCGCCTCGCACTTTGCACCGCGCATGTTGCTGCAGGCGCTGGATGTGTACCGCAGCCACTTCAAGCCCTCCGCGCAATTGGCCCAGCCTTACGTGGTCATCGGCGTGCCACTGATCGCCGCTCCCACCGACGACGAAGCCGAGTTCCTCGCCACCAGCACCTACCAGCGCGTGCTGGGCATCCTCACCGGCCAGCGCGGCCAGCTGCCGCCACCGGTGCGGGGCTTCATGCAGCGCCTGCATCCGCAGGAACAGGCCGGCATCGCCGACTTCCTGGCCGCCGCCGTGATCGGTGGGCCGGACACGGTGCGCGAAGGTCTGCAGTCGCTGGCCCAGGCCACCGAGGCCGACGAATTCATGATCGTGAGCGACCTGTTCGACCCGGCGCTGCGCCTGCGCTCGCTGACGATCACTGCGAAGGCGATGTCGGCACAGATGAGCGCGGACGTCGCCTGACCGGAGCTTCCGCGGAACCGGCTTTGCCGGGCCGCTGGAAGCGCCCCCCGTGGGGGAGACGCCGAAGGCGGCGCGGGGGGCTACCCTTTGATCATCTGCATGATCTGCCCCGCATCCAGCGTGGCGGCCTTCTGGCGGATCTGTGGCAAGTACTGCGTCTGCATCTGTTTGGCCGGGCCGAGCAGGCCCTGAAACGTTTCCTGCAGCAGCGCGGTGCTCATGACCCGACCACCCGCGTAGTAACGCTTGGCCACCTGGCCCAGGGCGTAGGTGGTGGCAAAAGAAAACGCCATGCCGGTGGCCGCGCCGCCCATGCCACCAATGGCACGGCCCGCCACCTTGCCCAACAAACCGCCCAGCAGCTTGCGACCGAACTGCTCCAGGTACTGCGAGGTCAGGCCCACGCCCACCGCCGCAATGAACTCTCGGATGTGGCCCTGGTCCAGCTCCACGCCGTGCGCCTTGCCGATGGCGTAGACCATCTTCACCTGCAGCGGAATGATGGCCATGGACGCCCAGGACTGCGGCAACAGCTCCAGCGCGCCGTTGAGCAGCGCGTAGTTGAGGATGGACTTGTCGAGATCGACACCCGACGCAGTGCTGGCCGCCACCACCGGACCCGCCACAACAGCAGCCGGAACCACAACCGGCACCGCCTTCTCCGCCGCATCCACGATGGCATCCGCCTCGCGCTCGAACGCGGCGGCCGCTGCCGGGTCGAGTTTCAGGAGGGCCTTCAGCTGCGTCAGAAACGCCCGCTCCGCATCGCTCTGCCGGCCGTCCGCGTCACACACGCACACCGCCATCTCAAAGGCCAGCTGGCGCTGCCCCGCGTCTTCGAGGCTGGACGTCGCATCCTGCAGCGAGACGCGCTTGAGCAGCACGTCCTGCACCACCCGCGCCAGCGCCTGGCCCTCACTGCCACCCAGCGAGGTCGCCAACTGGCGCACGGTGTCGCGTTCGGTATCGGCCTGGTGGCCATCAGCGTAGGCCGCCATCAAGGCAATGGAGAGGATGGCGTGTTGGGAATCGGTGGACATGCGTTTTTTTCCTTGAGACAAATGACAACTTCAATGGAGCTGCGTGGAGGCAGAAAAGTTCAGATGTGCTGGGCTGCCGAGCGGATCGACGCGTGCCGTCTGGGCTCCTAGTCTCGGTGTTCTTCAAACCATTCTGAAGGAACCCCATGCCAGGCGCCTACGCACACATCACCCTGGTCCACAGCTGCATCGGCGCCACCGCCCGCCAGGGTGGTCTGAGCCCCGCCACGGTGCGTGCCGTGACCACCTGGCGCAGCCACGCCGAGCTGGGGGCCGTGAGCCCGGACTACCCCTACCTGGCCGGGCACACCGAGTGGGCCGACCTGATGCACCACGAGGCCACCGACGCCCTGTTGCGCGCCGCGCTGCAATCGATCCAGACGCTCGCAGGCGAGCCGCGCGACCGCGCCGTGGCGTGGCTGCTGGGTTATGCCTCGCACATGGTGGCCGACATGACGATCCATCCCGTCATCAACGCCTTGGTCGGGCCCTACGAACAGAACAAGGCGGCGCACCGGGCCTGCGAGATGAACATGGACGCCCAGGCCTTCAAGCGGCTGGGCCTGGGCGACGTGGGTCTGAGCGACCACCTGCTCGGCAACCTGGCCGCCTGCTGCGCGCCCACCGACCCCACCGAGCTCGACGCGGTGGTTGCCGAGGTGTGGACACGTGCGCTGTGCCAGGCGCACCCGCAAACCGCGGCCCGCGAGACGCCGGCGCCCCGCCTGTGGCACCACGGGTTTCTGCGCGTCATGTCCGCCATTCGCGAAACCAACCGCCTGCTGCCGTTTGCGCGCCACCTGGGTGTGGACGCCGAACTCGACTACCCCGATCCCAAAGACATCGACCCGCGTTACGTACGCGCGCTGCCGACGCCACTCGGCCCGATGGACTACGACCCGCTGCTGGACCGCGCCATCGACAACGCAAGCCGTTTCTGGGGCGAGCTCGATGCCGTGCTCAGCGGCGCCGACCCGAATCGGCTGGATGCCCTGCCCTCCTGGAACCTGGACACCGGCCTGAGCACGGGCGCCGTGCCCCAAAAGGTCTACTGGCGCGAGGGGTGAGCGCACAGCCGATAATCCGTCGATGCGTTTCCTCATCGACTTCTTTCCCATCGCCCTGTTCGTCATTGCCTACAAGATGGCCGACATCTACACCGCCACCGCGGTGCTGATGGCGGCCACGGTGGTGCAGACCGGCATCATCTACGGCATCGACCGCAAGCTGCAGACCCTTCAGAAGGTCACGCTGGTGCTCATCCTGGTGTTCGGCGCCCTCACCCTCTTTCTGCAGGACGAGCGCTTCATCAAGTGGAAGCCCACGGTGCTTTACGCGAGCATGGCCATCGTGCTGGCCGCTGCGCTGTGGATCTGGAAGAAGAATTTCCTCAAGCTCTTGCTCGGCAGCCAGCTGAACCTGCCCGACGCGGTCTGGGCCAAACTCACCGTGGCCTGGGCGGCCTACTTCGTGTTCATGGCGGCCATCAACGCCTATGTGGCAGCCTACTACTCCACCGAAGACTGGGTCAATTTCAAGCTTTGGGGGTACGTGTTCCCGGTGGTCTTCATCATCGGGCAGGGGCTGTACATCTCGCGTTTCCTCAAAGACGACCCGGTGGAGAAATCGTGAGCGACGCCGTCACACCCACCGCGGCCGCGATCGAAGCGCAATTGCGCGCCGTGCTGACCCCCACCGAGCTCGAAGTGCTGGACGAAAGCGCGGCCCACGCGGGGCATTCCGGGTCCAACGGGCTGGGCTTTGGCACCCACTTCCGCGTGCGCATCGCAGCACCCGGTTTTGCCGGCCTGAGCCGGGTCGCGAAACACCGCCTTGTGTATGATGCGCTGCAAAAATTCACCGACGTGGGACTGCACGCGTTGGCCATTGAAATCAAGGCCTGACGCGGCTTCCCGGCCCGTCGCTACGTTCTGATACGAGTCTGCTGAACCCTGTCGGCACCCGCAGCTCCAACCCCTTTTCAACCCCGAGGAACACCATGAAATTTTCCCGCTCAGCCCTGACCATGGCCGTGCTTGTTGCCGCTTCCTTTGGCGTCTCCGCCCAGAACATCGCCATCGTCAACGGCAAGGCTGTGCCGACCGCGCGCCTGGACGTGCTGGCGCAGCAGATCGCCGCCAGCGGCCGGCCGGTGGACGACACCGTGCGCGCCCAGCTCAAGGAAGAAGTGGTGCTGCGCGAAGTGTTCATGCAGGAAGCGCAGAAGCGCGGCATCGGCACCACCGACGAGTTCAAGAACCAGCTCGAACTCGCCCGCCAGACCATCATGATCCGCGCGCTGTTTGCCGATTTCCAGGCCAAGAATCCGGTGACCGACGCCGACATCAAGGCCGAGTACGACAAGTTTGTGGCGGCCAACGGCGGCAAGGAATACCGGGCCCGCCACATCCTGGTGGAGAAGGAAGAAGAAGCCAAGGCCATCATTGCCTCGCTCAAGGGCAAGGGCAAGTTCGAAGACATCGCCAAGAAGCAGTCCAAAGACCCAGGGTCTGGTGCCAACGGTGGTGACCTGGACTGGGCCGCCGCTGCCAGCTACGTGCCCGAGTTCTCCGAGGCCATGGTCAAGCTTGAAAAAGGCCAGACCACCCCGGTGCCGGTGAAGACCCAGTTCGGCTGGCACATCATCCGCGTGGACGACGTGCGCCAGGCCGAGCTGCCCAAGATGGAGGACATCAAGCCGCAGATCGCGCAGCAGATGCAGCAACAAAAACTCACCGAGTTCCAGAAGACCTTGCGTGAGAAGGCAAAAATCGAATAACGCGACTCAGCGTTCTCATGAAAAAGCGCGGACCTCCGCGCTTTTTTTTGTTTCAAGCCAGCTGGATTCCCAGCCAGATCAAGCCCATCAGCACCGGCTGGTGCAGCAGGTAGTAGCTCAGGCTCCAGCGCCCCAGAAACACCAGCGCTTGGCGCCCACCCCGGGCCGGCGCACCGCTGCCCAGCCACCGCGGTCGCGCGCGAACGGCCCAGCGCCCTGCGGCCACACCCAACCACATCACGCCCAGCCAAGGCAGCAAGGGCACGTAGTCTTCGGTCTCCGGTTTGCGGCTGATGAGGCCCAGCCAATTGAGCCACGGGGTGTTGAGCATCTCCAGCGCGGGAAACGCGTGGATCAAGGTCGGTGCAACAAACTTGAGGCCGATGGCCAGCGCGCCCAGCAGCCACAGCCACGCGCCCCACCCTGCCATCAGGCGAACCACGATCAACATCACCGCGATGCCATGCAGCACGCCGAAGTAGATGAAGCTTTTTGGGAACACCACCAGCGAGCCGGCGGTCACCAGAACGGCTGCGCCCGCCACCTGCAACCAGCGCCGCCAGAAGCGTGCCCAGGTCTGCCCCTCGTGCACGGCCACCGCCTGCGACAAGCCGGCGGTGAACAGGAACAGGCTCACGATGGCGGTGCGTTGCCAGGTCCAGAACGGGTCGCGGTAGAAGTCTTCGCGGATCAGGCGGAAGAAGTTGAGGTCGAAGCAGAAGTGGTAGGCCGTCATCCACAGCATGGCGGCGGCGCGCAAGAGGTCGATGCGGTCCAGGCGTTGCGTCATGGTCGGGTTCTTGAAGACGTCAGGCACGGCGCTGGATGTCCAGCAGGATCTGGCTGAGCGCGGCCGGCTCGCTCACCATTGCGTCGTGGCCGGTGGCCATTTCCACCAGGTTCCAGCCCGGCTCGCTGCGCACCCGCACGCGCGAGGGCGCGATGGTGGCCAGCGCCGGTTGGGTGCAGTCGATGAACGTGCGCGGCACGGCGGCCACCCGCTCGGCGTCGAACGGCAGCGGCTGCTGGTACAGCTTGAAGGGCTGGGGTGTCTGGCGCCGGTTGACCCAGTCGCGGTCGGCACCGCTCAGGCCGAACACGCTGGCATCGGGTGGCGGAAAGCTCAGGCCGCCGCTGGACAGCGATGCCGCGATCCGGGCCTGCTTCGTCTCCGGCGAATGGGGGCTGCTCCAGCTGTCACCGGGGTACGGCAACGCGGCGTCCAGGTACACCAGGTGCGCCAGCAGCCCGGCTTGGCTGGCTTGCAGCCGGTCGGCCACGCCGGTGATCACCATGCCCGCGTAGCTGTGGCCCACCAGCACCACGCGCTGCAGTTCTTCGGCTTCGATCAGACCAATCACGTCCTGGACGTGGGTGTGCAGATCGATGGTGGGTGCCATCAGGTGGGCACGTTCGCCCAAACCGGTCAAGGTGACGGCGTGGCTGTCCACACCGGCACTGCGCAACAGCGGCAGCACCCGGCTCCAGCACCAGGCCCCATGCCAGGCGCCGTGCACAAGAACGATGGAGGACTGCGTGGGGTCAGCGGCTGCGTTCAAGGCTTGTCTCCGGTGGTAGGCACCCGCGGATTTTGCCCTGAGGGCGCTGGCAAATCAGCGATCAGCGGTGCGCCACCAGCTCGAACAGGTCTTTCTCCATCTCCCGGCCGGCCGCACTGAGCATGCGCCGTTGCATCTTGACGTAGCGCTTGGCCTGCGGCGCGTACCAGACGAGGTAGTGCATGCGCACCGGCTCGATCGGGGCCAGGGTGGTGCCGCCGGTGGCACTGCGGCTGCTCCATACCTCGACCTTGAACGCGTCAAAGCTGCCCCCGGGCACGTTCACCGTTTCACGGCCGATCACCTTGGCCTCCGAGTGCCACTGGCTCCACGTGTCCACATCGGGCGTGGCGAAGTTGCTCAGTGTGCCGAGCGTGCCCAGGTCCCTGAACGCGCCCAGGTAAGGGCTGTATTCCAGCCCGATCTGCTGCCACGCCAGAAAGCCCGGTCGACTGCCCACGGCCCTGCGCATGTCGCCTGCAAGGCGCTCCTGGGCATCGGCGCGCAGGGCGTCGGTCACGACACCATCGCGCACCGACTCCACCGCAATCACGATGTCGCGGCGCGGGCTGGTGGGCCATTTGCCGCTGGTGCGGTAGGTCCAGCTCTCCCCCGGGCGTGGCAGTGCGCTGGCAGGCGCTCGCTCCGCGGCAGGCAGGGGTGCAACAGCCACGGGTGGTGCGGGCTCGGGTGCCGGTGCTGGCGCCACCACCGCAGGACGTGGCCGCACCGACAGGCTTCTGGTGACCGAGCCCACGGCGTTGCGCGCCGTGAGTGTGAAGGTGGTGGGCTCGGTAACGCTCACGGTCACACAGTCCTTGACCGCCTGGGGCAGCGCGCCGGGGCGAGGTGTGATGGTGAGGCTCTCGGCCTGCGCCACCGAGTAACACAGCTTCGCGCCAGCGGGGTCACCCTGGCTCAGGAAGGTGCGAATGACCGGGGGTGAAGGGGCGGACGGTGCCGCAGAGGCCACAACGGGCGGTGCCGGTGCCGGTGCCGGTGCCGGCACGGCAGCAGCCACGGCGGGGCGCTCCGGCACCACAGCAGGCGCCGCTGCCACCGCCGCCGGTGGGTTGGCGCGGGTTGGCGCGGCTGCCACCACCGCGGGCTTGTCCGTCGGGCTGGGCGCCTCGGCTGTGAGCATCGGGTTCGACGACACGGTGGGGTCCGGCTCGGGCGAGCCTCGCCAAGCCGCCCAGATGGCCACAGCCAGCACGCCTGCGCCCAGACCTGCCCACACCACCCACCTCCGGTCCGGCGTCTCGTCAGCGGACGCTGGTGGGGATGGGGACATGTCGGCGAGCTTCTGTGTGCCGTGTTGCGCATCGGGCACGCCATCGGGCTCAGCGATGCCGGTCGCCGCGCGCTGGCCCAGCATGGTGTTCAGGGCGCGAATCAGTTCGTGCGTGGACGCTTCCCACTGCTTGTGGCTGATTTCGATGGCCTGACGGCGAGCCAGCGACTTGAGTTCGGCGGGCAGTTCATCGGCGCGCGGCATCATGGCGCCGCCCACAAGCACCGGCACAACGCGGATCTCGCGCTCCAGCGCCACGCTGGTTTCCAGGCGCACGAAATCGTGGGGGTCGTCGAGCCGTCGGCGCCCGGCGCCGTCGGTGGTGCTCAGCCATTCGTCACCGATGACGACGATGAGCACCTTGCAGGAGCCCACCGCTTGTTCGATCGCCGTGACGAAATCGGTGCCGAGTTCGATGCCCGCCACATCCATGAACACCTGGTCCGCGCCAAAGTGGGCCGAGAGCCGGTCGTACAGCCGCCCGGCGTAACCGGCCGAGTCGTCCCTGCGGTAGCTGATGAAGATCCCGTCCATGTGGCGAAGACCCCAGGTTTCACCGCCAATCGGAGCGGTGTCCGGTGTCGGGCCTCGCAAGCGCCAGGGGCCGACCGACCCATTCTAGGACGCTGCCCCGGCGCGTGCCATCCCCACGCGGGGGATCAGCGCATCAGGCCGGCTGCGGCTTTTTGCCGCGCAGGCGACCGATGAGACCCACCACCAGCAGCACCACCGCACCGGCCACCACACCCACCAGCGCACCGGCCAGGTTGGTCACCACGGGCGCGACCCAGCCCAGCCCGGCCGCGAAGTCTTCAATGCCATGGCCCACCGCCGGCACGCCGTGCACCAGGATGCCGCCGCCCACCAGGAACATGGCTGCCGTGCCCACCACCGAGAGTGTTTTCATGAGCCAGGGCGCCGCGGCCAGGATGCCGCGCCCGATCGCCTGTTTCCAGCGGGCCCCCTGCTGGTTGAGGTACAGCCCCAGGTCGTCCAGCTTGACGATGCCGGCCACGAGGCCATAGACGCCCACCGTCATGAGCAGCGAGATGCCCACCAGCACCGCGACACGCTGACCCATGCTGGCCGCAGCCACCGTGCCCAGGCTGATCACGATGATCTCGGCCGAGAGGATGAAGTCGGTGCGCACGGCGCCCTTGATCTTCTCTTTCTCGAAGGCCACGAGGTCCACGTTTTTGTCGGCCACGGCCTCCAGCAGCTTCGCGTGTTCGGCCTTGTCCTCAGCCTTGTGGGCTCCGAACGCGTGCACGAGTTTTTCGACCCCCTCGTAGCACAGGAACAGGCCACCGAGCATGAGCAGCGGCGTGATGGCCCAGGGCGCGACCACGCTGATGAGCAGCGCCGCCGGCACCAGGATGGCCTTGTTGATCATCGAGCCCTTGGCCACCGCCCACACCACCGGCAGTTCACGGTCGGCCTTAACCCCGGTGACCTGCTGCGCGTTGAGCGCGAGGTCGTCACCCAGCACACCGGCCGTTTTCTTCACGGCCAGTTTGGTCATCACCGCCACGTCATCGGCGGCAGCAACCCCCTGACGTGCGGCCACCTTGGTCATCACCGCCACGTCATCGAGGATCGCGGCAATGTCGTCGATCAATAAAAGCAAGCTGCTTCCGGCCATGGGTTCTTTCGAGGGTTGAGGGGTCAGGCGGCCATGGGCAGCACTTCTTTTGCAATTCGTGGCGCCAACTCCTTCTGGGCCACCTTCACTTCGTACGCAGTCTGCAGGTTCATCCAGCTCTGCACATCACCACCGAAATAGCGCACCAGCCGCAGGGCGGTGTCCACCGTCACGCCACGCCGCTCCAGCACGATGTCGTTGATGCGCGAAGCCGGCACCTTGAGAGCATGCGCCAGCGCGTTGGCACTCATGCCGAGTGGCAGCAGATAGTCTTCCCGGAGAATTTCTCCAGGATGGATAGGGCGAAGCCCGTTGATGGGTGCGACAACAGCCATGGTCAACTCCTTGCAGGCTCAGTGGTAGTCCACGATTTCCACATCGCGCACCCCGTCTGCAGCCCAGACAAAACACAGACGAAACTGATCGTTGATCCGGATACTGTGCTGACCCTTGCGATCACCCTTCAGCCCTTCCAGGCGGTTGCCGGGAGGGGACTTCAAGGCGTCCAGCGTCACGGCACTGTCAAGCTGCTGCAACTTGCGCTGAGCCACCGACAGAATGTTGGCGAACGCCTTCACAGGCTTGCCGGCAAACAGATCTGCGGTGGCACGGTCTGCGAAGGAAACGATCATGCGTATGGCAGTTTATACCGTTTACCGGTAAACGGCAATTTCATGAACAATCACTCCACCCACCGCCGCGCATTGCGCCACAGCTGCATCCAGGCGCTGTGGGCCGATGCGTCCTGGTCGGTCCAGCTCATCTGGATGTTGCGGAACACGCGCTCGGGGTGCGGCATCATGGCCGTGAAGCGGCCATCAAGCGTGGTCACGGCGGTGAGGCCGCCCGGGCTGCCGTTGGGGTTGAACGGATAGGCCTCGGTGGCCGCGCCGGTGTTGTCGGTGAAGCGCATCGCGGCAATCGCCTTGGCTGCGTCGCCACGGTGGTGGAAGTTGGCGTAACCCTCGCCGTGCGCCACCGCGATCGGCAGGCGGGTGCCGGCCATGCCTTGCAGGAACAGGCTAGGCGAATCCAGCACTTCCACCATCGACAGGCGTGCCTCGAAGCGCTCGCTCTGGTTGGTGGTGAAACGCGGCCAGGCTTCGGCGCCGGGGATGATGTCGGCCAGCTCGGCAAACATCTGGCAGCCGTTGCACACGCCCAAACCGAAGGTATCAAGGCGGGCGAAGAAGGCTTTGAACTGATCGGACAGCGCCGGGTTGAAAGTGATGCTGCGCGCCCAGCCGATGCCCGCACCCAGCGTGTCGCCGTAGCTGAAGCCGCCGCAGGCGACCACGCCCTTGAAGTCGCCCAGCTTCGCGCGGCCGGTCTGCAGGTCGGTCATGTGAACGTCAAACGCCTCGAAGCCGGCCTGGGTGAAGGCGTAGGCCATCTCCACGTGCGAGTTCACGCCCTGCTCGCGCAGGATCGCGACTTTGGGGCGG
Source organism: Hydrogenophaga sp. (assembly GCA_046314475.1). Lineage (GTDB taxonomy): Bacteria > Pseudomonadota > Gammaproteobacteria > Burkholderiales > Burkholderiaceae_C > Hydrogenophaga. The sequence goes on along the minus strand of JBKBWW010000063.1, from coordinate 1,537 downwards.
GTGAGCAAAAGTCCCGTTCGCCCTGAGCCTGTCGGAGGGCTCTGGAGGTGCTGGCTGGCGAGGGCTTCGACAGGCTCAGCCCGAACGGACATCGCTTCAGTCGCGTCGAAAGTCAGGAGCGTGTGCAAACCCGGGTCTTCGGGGCGTCCGGCGGCTGCGTGCTCGGCGTCGGCGCAGGCCGGGTTGTCGCGCTGCTGGTTGATCTTCCAGCTCACGCTGTCCCACACCTGGTGCAAATCAAACAGGCTGGCCGAGAACACCGCCTTGGTGTCGCGCCACACCTGCAATTGGCCTTTCCCCGCGTCCATGGCCGAACTGGCCGGGCGGGTCTTGCCCACAAAGTGGCTGTGCTTGCTCAGACCGTGCTCGCGCAGGGTCTGCATCACCGCGTTGCGGTCCTCGGTCTTCACCTGCAGCAGCACGCCCAGCTCTTCGCTGAAGAGCGCCTTGAGCGTGAGCTCTTCGCGACGCGCGCCCACCTGGCCCGCCCAGTTTTTGGCGTCGCCCACCTCGGCGCGGCTGTCGCTGATGCCGTCGCCTTCGGTCACGAGCAGGTCCACGTTGAGCGCCACGCCCACGTGGCCGGCAAAGGCCATCTCGGCGGCGGCCGCCAGCAGGCCGCCGTCGCTGCGGTCGTGGTAGGCCAGGACCTTGCCCTCGGCGCGCAAGGCGTTCACCGCGTTGACCAGGCTGATGAGGTCTTGTGCCTCGTCAAGATCAGGCACCTCGCCACCGCCTTGCCCCAGCACCTGGGCCAGCACGCTGCCGCCCATGCGGTGGCGGCCTTTGCCGAGGTCGATCAGCACCAGCGTGGTGTCGTCCAGCGTGTTGTTCAACTGCGGCGTGAGCGTGCCGCGCACGTCGGCCAACGTGGCGAAGGCGCTCACGATCAGGCTCACCGGCGAGGTCACCTTCTTCGTGTCGGCGCCCTCTGTCCACTGCGTGCGCATGGACAAGCTGTCCTTGCCCACGGGGATGGAAATGCCCAACGCGGGGCAGAGCTCCATGCCGACCGCTTTCACCGTCTCGTACAGCGCGGCGTCTTCGCCGGGTTCGCCGCAGGCGGCCATCCAGTTGGCGGAGAGCTTCACGCGTGGCAGTTCGATGGGCGCAGCCAGGAGGTTGGTGATGGCTTCGGCCACCGCCATGCGGCCCGAGGCGGCGGCGTCCAGCGCGGCCAGTGGCGTGCGCTCGCCCATGCTCATGGCCTCGCCCGCGAAGCCTTTGAAATCGGCCAGGGTCACGGCGCAGTCGGCCACCGGCACCTGCCAGGGGCCCACCATCTGGTCTCGGTGCGAGAGGCCGCCCACGGTGCGGTCGCCGATGGTGATGAGGAACCGCTTGGAGGCCACGGTGGGGTGGCTCAGCACGTCGATCACGGCCTTCTGCAGGTCCACGCCAGTGAGGTCCAGCTCAGCCGGTGCGCGAGGAACGGTCTTCACATCGCGGTGCATCTTGGGGGGTTTGCCCAGCAGCACGTTCATGGGCATGTTGACCGCCATCCCCGTTCGCCCTGAGCCTGTCGAAGGGCTCGCCA
>JBKBWW010000062.1:0-20574 GCA_046314475.1 Hydrogenophaga sp. | reverse complement strand
GAACACGATCACCACGATGGACGTGGCCACCAGCTCTGCCACGCCATCGATGGGGTGGTTGAGCAGGTTGCGCATCAGCACGTCCACCACCATCAGCACCATCACCAGGCCGATGACGACCGAGCCGAAGGCGTTGAGGCTGTCGATCAAACGGCCAAAGGGGCTGGTGGGCGCGCCCGATGGCGGCGGCCCCGCCTCCAGGTCGGTGTTGGCTTCGTAGCTCATGTCACAGTTCTTTGTCCCAGTCGCGCGCGGGCTTCACGCCGCGTTTGCGCAAGGCATCCATGTAGGTCTTCACGATCTCTTTCGCCGGACCCTTGGACGCGTTGGTCTTGGCCCACTCGGCCGCCAGGTTGGGCATGGTCTTCACCCACTTGTCGCGCTCGCCCGAGCTCATGTTGGTGATGCGCACGGAAGGCGTCTGTTTCGCGCCGTTGGTTTCCATGGTCTTGAGCGCCGTCTCGTAGCGCTGCATGAGCGTGGCGCCCAGCGCCTTGGAATACTCCTTGCCCACGTCCTTCACGATCTGCTGCACCTCGGGCGGCAGGCCGGCGTAACTGTCCTTGTTCATGGCCATGCCGCCGATGTAGAGCGCGCCGATGTTCACCGTGGTAATAAAGGGCGCCACCTCGTAGATCTTGTTGGGCAGGATGCCGGTGGCGATCGAGATCGTGCCCTCGCTCACTCCCGTCTGGATGTCGGTGTAGTAGCTGGTGAGCGAGCCATCCACCGGCACCGCGCCCGAGCCCTTGAGCCACAGCCCGATGCTGCCCGGCGCACTGATCTTGCGGCCCTTGAGGTCGGCGTAGGTGGCGATCGGGTTCTTGGTGAACAGGTGGTAAGTGTCCACGCCGGTGGCGCCCAGGAACACCATGTTGTTCTTGTCCCATTCTTTCTGCAGGGCGGGCACCTTCTCGTTCATCTCGTTGGCCACGTCCAGGATGATGCGCACGTCGTCGGTGGTGAACGGGGTCACGGTACCGAACTGCGAGAGCGGCATCTTGGCGGCTTCGAGGTTGTGGAACACCCAGCCGATGTCGGTGATGCCCTGCTCCACGCTGGTGAGCGTGGCGTTCATCTTGTAGAGCTGGCCACCGTAGGCTTCGCGCCACTCGATCTTGTAGCCCTTGTTGAGCGCGGCCACGCGTTTGTTGACCTCGGGCACGAACAGCGAGCTCATCAAACCGACCCAGGGCAGCGTGGTCGGGTGGCTCGACGCGATGGTGAGCTTGAAGGTCTGCTGCGCGTGGGCAGTGCCCAGGCCAGCGGCGGTGAGGGCGGCCACCAGTGTGGTGGTGAGGAAGGCGCGTTTCATCATGGTCTTGTCTCCTTGTTGTGGGGTGGTGGCGAAAAAGTCAGCGGGCGGGATTGAGGACGAAATCAAATTCGACGAGGTAGCGGCCGTCGGCCTGCGGCAACCAGTCGGCAATGAGCGATTCGCGCACGCCGAACACCGCGTCGGAATCGAGGTACTGGTCGCCGTTGCGGAACACGTGGGTGATCAGCGTCTGGTAGCCCGGCGCCTTGATGAGGAAGTGCAGGTGGGCCGGGCGCCAGGGGTGGCGTTTGGTGGCCTTGAGCATGTCGCCCACCGGGCCGTCGTCGGGGATCGGGTAGGCCTCGGCCAGGATGGAGCTGAAGTGGTAGCGGCCTTGGGCGTCGGCCTGCAGCACGCCACGTGCCTGGGGCGCGTCGCAGTCCGACCGCTGCACGTCGTACATGCCTTCGGCGTCGGCCTGCCAGACCTCGATGTGCGCCTGCGGCACCGGTGATCCGTCCAGCCCGCGCACCGTGCCGCGCACCTCGCAGGGCAGCCCTTTCGCACCCTGGGCCACGTCGCCACCCAGCTCGATGTGCGGCGCGCCCTCCACATGGAACGGGCCGAACACCGTGGCCTCGGTGCAGCCAGGTGGTTTGTCGTTGTTCATCGCTACGGTCAACATCGACAGGCCCAGCGTGTCGGACAGCAAGATGAACTCCTGGCGCTGGTCGTCGCATTTCTGGCCGGTGGCGGTGAGGAATTCGATGCCCTGCATCCACTCTGCCTCGGTCAGCTTCACCTCTCGCGCAAACGCGTGCAGGTGCTGCACGAGGCTGGTCATGATTTCCTTGAGGCGCGGATCGGGCGTCTGCGCGAAGCGCGCCATCACCGCCTGCGTGATGTTGTATTGGTCGAGGTTGCGCACGGCCTTGTCTCCTTCGAGTTCTTCCTGCTCGTTCTTCCGGCGGGGTTTTCTCTGTAGGTCGCACTGTAGAAGCTGCGCACAATGCCCACCAGTGCGGCGCTGCAAATGACTTTTCCGCTCACTGCAAATACGGGGTGAACATGGATCGCTGGACCGAGATGGAGTTGTTTGTGCACGTGGCCGAGAGCGGCAGCCTCAGCCGTGCGGCGGAGTTGATGAACATGTCCAACGCCAGCGCCAGCCGCCAGCTGGCCGCGCTCGAAGAGCGCCTGGGCGTGCGCCTGGTGGAACGCAACACGCGCCGCCTCTACCTCACCGACACGGGGCAGGAATTCTTTCAGCGCGCCCGCAGCATCCTGGCCGACCTGCGCGACGCCGAGTCCACCGTGAACGCCGCCGCGCTCAACCCCACCGGCACGCTGCGCATCAGCGCCTCGTTGTCGTTTTCGCTGCACCACATCGCGCCGCTGCTGCGCGAATACACCGAGCGCTACCCCAACGTGACCGTGCACGTGGAAGCCGCCAACCGCTACCTGGACATCATCGACAACAACATCGACGTGGCGATCCGCAACCGCGAGGTCGAGCCCGACAGCAACATCACCATCCGCCGCCTGGCCGAGACACGACGTGTGCTCACCGCCTCACCGCGCTACCTCGCCAAACACGGTTTCCCCAAGACGCTGGACGAGCTGCAGCGCCACCACCTGCTGATCTACGTGCACGCCAACAACCCGTATGAACTGCGCTTCACGCGCGGCGACGAGAGCCAGACGGTGGCGGTGAAGGCGCTGCTCGAATCCAATGACGGCCAGATCCTGCGCGCCGCCGCGCTCGACGGCCTGGGCATCCTGGTGCAACCCAGCTACATCGTCTACGACGACATCGTGGCCGGTCGCCTGGTGCCTGTGCTCGACGACTGGGACCTGCCCCGCATCACGGTGAACCTGGCCTACCCCAGCCGCAAACACCTCAGCGCCAAGGTGCGCACCTTCATCGACTTCATGGCCGAGCACTTCGTGAAGATGGGCTACGAGCGCAAGTGGACGGGGCGGTTCACGGTGTATTGAAAGAAGATCGAGTACGCTGGGTTTTCTCGTACGCGCATCTATCTATCACCAACCAAAAGCATAGGGCTGGCAAACCGTGACCACAGAAATCGTCGCGCTACTTGGCGCAACGCTGAGCGCTTTGATCGCCGCATTTGCCTACTATGGAAAAGCTCGCCATGAGCGGCTTCGAACGACACGAACCGTTCTGTACCACCTTCTCGAAATGCGGCATCACTTTGCAGCAACTGAGTATGGGGTTGCAAAGTTTCCGGACCAGTATCTTGAAATAGTCAATGCAACGCTGAAGCGAAACAGAATCGTCATTCAAGATGCAGAGCAAGAGGCACTTGTTCCGCTGCTAAGGCAGTTCGTACGAGAGATTCAGGGTGCAAAGGTGGAGGCGCTGGTAGTGCAAATCATCGAGCCCTTTCTCCGAGCGCTTTCCGATCTTGCAAGGGACGACCCTCTGCTTGCATATGAACTAAAAGGAAAAGAAGTCATCAAGAGCGTGTCTTCTATGTTTGCAGACGTTCCCCATTTCGCTAACGCACTTGAAGTGCCGTCCGAAGAAGAGCATGTGAAAGAGGCCCTGCTGACAAGCTTGGACGATCTCGACAGGGAGGTCACGCTGGGCGTCCTTGCCAATGCAATTCGACAAGTGGCGCGGAGATGCGGTCCCACCGTCTACGTCCGCACTATAAGAGCGATTCGGCGGCAATCAGACCCCGCATTTCCGTTGAAACTTGCGACAAAAGTCGATTCACTGCTCGACCGCGTTTTGAAGGTTGCCATCCAACAAGCAGCGAAGAATCAGCCGAACATTGGCGGGTGAGGACATGAGTCCGTGTATCGCTTGACAGCCAAAAGTATCAACCTGCAGAAATCTCAGCCAGGCCTCTTGCCTTCGAACGCTTCCTGCAACAACCGCCGGATCGCCCCCGCTTCCAGCGCCCGAGGGTTCGGGTACTGGTTGCTCATCGCGATCTCGCAGGCCCGGTCCAGATCGGTTTCTTTCATGCCGATGTCCTTGAGCGCCACCGGCGCGCCGTTGTCCCGCGCCAGATCGAACACCGCCTGTGCGGCGCTGTTGCCGCCGAGCGCCGTGGCGATGCGGGCCATGGCCTCGGGCACGGCGGCGGCGTTGTAGGCCAGTGCGTGCGGCAGCACGATGGTGTGGGTTTCGGCGTGGGGCAGGTTGAAGCTGCCGCCCAGGGTGTGGCAGAGCTTGTGGTGCAGGGCCATTCCCACGGCGCCGAGCACCACGCCGCAGAGCCAGGCGCCATACAACGCATCGGACCGCGCGGTCACGTCGCCCGGGTTGGCTTTGATCAGCGGCAGCGCGCGGCCCAGCGCTGCGATGCCTTCTTGGGCCATGAGGCTGATGACCGGGTTGGCGTCCACCGAGTACAGGCCTTCGGCCGCGTGGGCGATGGCGTTGATGCCGCTGGTCACGCTCAGGCCCACGGGCAGGCCCAGGCTGAGTTCGGGGTCGTAGATCACGGTGCGCGGTAACACGCGGATGTCCTTACCCGTCTTCTTCATCCCGGCTTCGGTGATGCCGTAGATCGGCGTCATCTCGGAGCCGGCGTAGGTGGTGGGAATGGCGAGGATGGGCAAGCCCGAGTCGAGCGCGATGGCCTTGCCCAGGCCGGTGGTGGAGCCGCCGCCGATGGCCACGGCGCAGTCGGCACCGAGCTGGCGCGCCACCTCGCGGGCTTCGCGCGCGGTCTCGATGGGCACGTGCATCACGGCGCGGTCGAACACGCCCGCGGCACGCTCGCCGAGCAGCGCCACCACGCGCTCGGCCAGGCCACGCTGCTCGGGCGTGCACAGCACCAGCGCGCGGTGCGCGCCCATGGCTTCGATCTCGCGCGGCAGTTCGGCCAGCGAGCCGGCGCCGAACAACACGCGCGACGGCAGGCTTTGGTAGGTGAAGCTTTTCATGTCGGGAGCCCCGCGCTGCGTTCGGTCGCCTTGATGATGGCGGCGTAGTCGGCGTCCGCGTCGCCGTGGGCGCGCGCGGCGTCCATGAGCTGGCGGGTCAGGGCGGTCTGGGGCAGCGGCACCTGGTGATCGCTGGCGGCGCCGAGGATGAGGTCGAGGTCCTTGATCATCTGGTTCACGGTGAAGGTGGCGGAGAAGTCGCGTTCCGAGAGCTGCGCCGACTTGGCCTTGACGATGGGCGAGGCCACGGCGCTGGCGCCCATCACGCGCCACATGTCGTGCCAGTCGAGCCCGCCTTTGCGGCCCAGTGTGAGCGCTTCGCCCAGCATGGCGCTGGTCTGCGCGATCATGAGGTTGATCACCAGCTTCATCAGGCGGGCCTGCTCGGCATCACCCAGGTAAAACTGGTTCGGCCCCCAGCGCTGCAGCAGCGGCAGCACCCGGTCGTAGGCAGCGCGCGGGCCCGAGGCCAGCACGGTGAGCTGTGCGGCTTCGGCCATCTTGTTGTTGCCCGAGACGGTGGTGCGCACGTGTTCGATGCCGGCCGTAGCGCAGATCTGCGCGGCCTGCGCCGACGCGGTGGGCGACACGGTGCTGGTGTCGACCCAGAACGTGCCCGGCTTCGCGTGGGTGGCGACTTGTTCGGCCACCGCCAGAAGGGCCGCATCGTGTGGCAATGACGAGAACACGGCGTCGGCCTGTTTCAGTGCCAAGGGGGTGTCGGCCGCGACGGTGAGGCCCTGGTCGGCGGCGAGCGACAGGCGCACAGCATCCTGGTCGCTCACGCTGAGTCCGGCGCCGCTGGCGCGCAGGTGCAGGGCCATGGGCAGGCCCATCTTGCCCACGCCGATGAAGTGCAGTCGCATGTGGTGTCTCCTGGTGGCCAAAGGCGTGCGACGGTGCACGCCCCAGTGTTGCAGGCAGTGTCGTGGCCATGCCGCACCACTTCAACCAGCGCTGCGCAAATCAGTTTTGCGCTCGCTGGAAAACGCGTGCGTCAGACCCGTTCGATCACCAACGCAATGCCCTGCCCCACACCGATGCACATGGTGCACAGCGCGTAGCGCCCGCCCGTGGCGTGCAGGCGGTTCACCGCCGTGGTGGCCAGGCGCGCGCCGCTGGCGCCCAGCGGGTGGCCCAGGGCAATGGCACCACCCCAGGCGTTCACGCGCTCGTCGTCGTCTTGCAGACCGAGCATGCGCAGCACGGCCAGGCCTTGCGCGGCAAAGGCTTCGTTGAGTTCGATCACGTCCATCTGCGCCAGCGACAGACCGGTGAGCGCCAGCACCTTCTGCGTAGCCGGTGCCGGGCCGATGCCCATGATGCGCGGGGCCACGCCCACGGTGGCCATGCCGACCACGCGGGCGCGCGGCGTCAGGCCGTTTTTCTTCGCACTCGTCTCATCAGCGAGCAGCAGGGCGCAGGCGCCGTCGTTCACGCCGCTGGCGTTGCCGGCGGTCACGCTGCCATCGGGCCGCACCACACCCTTGAGCTTGGCGAGCGATTCCATGGTGGTGGCACGCGGGTGTTCGTCGTGCTCCACCACGATCGCGTCGCCCTTCTTCTGCGGGATGGTCACCGCCACTATTTCGCGCGCGAGATGCCCGGCCTTCTGCGCGGCCACGGCCTTGGTCTGGCTGGCCAGGGCCATGCGGTCCTGTGCTTCGCGCTCGATCTTTAATTCGGTGGCCACGTTCTCGGCGGTCTCGGGCATGGAGTCCACGCCGTACTTTTCCTTCATCAGCTTGTTGACGAAACGCCAGCCGATGGTCGTGTCATAGACAGCGTTGTTGCGGCCAAAGGCGCTCTCGGCTTTGGGCATCACGAAGGGTGCACGGCTCATGCTTTCCACGCCGCCCGCGATCATGAGGCCGGCCTCACCCGCGCGGATGGCACGCGCTGCGGTGCCCAGTGCATCGAGGCCCGAACCACACAGGCGGTTGATGGTGGCGCCGGGCACCTCCAGGGGCAGGCCGGCGAGCAGGCTGGCCATGTGGGCCACGTTGCGGTTGTCTTCACCAGCCTGGTTGGCGCAGCCGAAGATCACGTCGGTGATGCTGGCCCAGTCCACGCCCGGGTTGCGCTGCATCAGCGCGCGCAGCGGGATGGCGCCGAGGTCGTCGGTGCGCACGCTGGAGAGCGCGCCGCCGTAACGGCCGATGGGGGTGCGGATGGCGTCGCAGATGAAAGCTTGGGTCATGGCAGGTTCTTCAAAAACACCGTTCGCCCTGAGCTTGCCCTTCGACAAGCTCAGGACGATCGGTGGGGATATCCGTTCGGACTGAGCCTGTCGAAGTCCTCGCGCCATGGTGGCGAGTGGGCTTCGACAGGCTCAGCCCGAACGGGGAAATGGGTGCGCACGAACAGATGAAACGGGTGCATCCCGACGAGACTATTTTTCGATGGGCAGGCCCACCAGGCGTTCAAGTTCGGCGTGCTCCAGCCCATCGACCTTGTCGATCAGCCTCAGGCCTTGGGGCGTGCACGAGAGTGTGGCGAGATCGGTGTAGATGCGTTTCACGCAGGCGACACCGGTGAGCGGGTAGGTGCAGGCGGCCACCACCTTGCTGCGGCCTTGTTTGTCGAGCAGGTCCATCATCACCCAGGTCTGTTTGGCGCCCACGGCCAGGTCCATCGCGCCGCCCACGGCCGGAATGGCACCCGGCTCGCCCGTGCTCCAGTTCGCGAGATCGCCCGTGGCCGAGACCTGAAACGCACCGAGCACGCAGATGTCCAGGTGGCCGCCGCGCATCATGCCGAAGCTGTCGGCGTGGTGGAAATACGCACCGCCGGGCAGCAGCGTCACCGGCTGTTTGCCGGCGTTGATGAGGTCGTAGTCCTCAAGCCCTCCGACTGGCGCCGGGCCCATGCCCAGAATGCCGTTTTCGCTGTGCAACACCACCTCGATGCCCGGGGCCAGGTGGTTCGCCACCTGAGTGGGCATGCCGATGCCGAGGTTGACATAGGCACCGTCGTGGATGTCGCGCGCCACGCGCTGCGCGAGTTCGGCCTTGCTGCGTTTCTGGTAACTCATACAGCCCCTTTGAAGCCGCCGGCTTGGGTGGCCACGCGGTCGATGCGAACGATTTTTCCGACGTGGATGCCGGGCGTGACGATGGTCTCGGGGTCGAGCTCACCGAGTTCATCGATGTGGTGCACGGTGGCGATGGTGTGGCGCGCAGCCATGGCCATCACCGGTCCGAAGTTGCGCGCGGCCTTGCGGTAGGTGAGGTTGCCCCAGCGGTCGCCGCGCTCGGCCTTGATCAGGGCCACGTCGCCAGCCAGTGGCGACTCGAACACATAGTGGCGGCCGTTGATCTCGCGCGTTTCCTTGCCCTCGGCCAACGCAGTGCCATAGCCGGTGGGGGTGAAGAAGCCGCCGATGCCGGCACCCGCGGCGCGCAGGCGCTCGGCCAGGTTGCCCTGGGGCACGAGTTCCAGTTCGATCTTGCCGGCGCGGTACAGACCGTCGAACACATGGCTGTCGGCCTGGCGCGGGAAGCTGCAGACGATCTTGCGCACCCGCCCGGCCGCCAGCAGCGCGGCGAGACCCGTGTCGCCATTGCCGGCGTTGTTGTTCACCACGGTGAGGTCGCGGGCGCCGTGTTCGATCAGGCCGTCGATCAACTCGGCGGGGATGCCCGAAGTACCGAAGCCGCCGATGAGCACGGTGTGCCCGTCTTGCACCACCGAGAGCGCGTCGGCGATCGACGGGGAAATCTTGTTGATCACGCTGTCTCCTGTTTGGGTCAGATGCGATACCTTGAAATTTGTTCGCCTGAAGAACAAATGTTCGCAGAATGAATTATAAACAGGCATTCGCCGAAACGACCCATGCCATCGACCACCACACCACCCCGCCCCGGCGACAGCTACGTGCAGTCGTTCGCGCGCGGCCTCGAAGTCATCCGCAGCTTCAGCGCCCAGGCCCCGCGCCAGACGCTGAGCGAAGTGGCCGCGCGCAGCGGCCTCACCCGCGCCGGCGCACGCCGCATCCTGCTCACGCTGCAAACGCTGGGTTATGTGGAAACCGACGGCCGCGACTTTCGCCTCACCGCCCGCATCCTCGACCTGGGCTTTGCCTACCTTTCGTCCATGCCGATCTGGAACCTGGCCGAACCGGTGGTCGAGGCATTGGTGGAAGCGGTCAAGGAGTCGAGTTCGGCCGCCGTACTCGACGGCACCGACATCGTGTATGTGATGCGCGTGCCCACCCACAAGATCATGAAAAACTCGCTGGGCATCGGCTCGCGCCTGCCGGCCCACTGCACCTCGCTGGGCCGCATGCTGCTGGCCGGCCTGAGCGACGACGAGGTGCGTGCGCGGCTCGATGCGTCCGAGCTGCAGCCACTCACCCGCCACACCCTCACCGACCCGGCCACCGTGCTCGCCCGCGTGCAGCAGGCGCGCAAACAGGGCTGGTGCCTGGTCAATCAGGAGCTGGAAGAGGGCCTGATTTCGCTGGCCGCACCGCTGGTGGACGCCAGCGGCCGCACCGTGGCCGCGCTCAACCTGAGCGGGCAGGCCAACCGCACGAGCGCCCGGGTCGTGCAAGACACCTTGTTGCCGCCGCTCCTGGACGCCACGCGCCAGATCTCGGCCCTGCTCGCGGTGAAAGGCAGCGCATGAACCCGGCGCTGAACAACGTGGCCCTCTGGGGCGAAGGCCTGCGCCTGCTGGTTGAGATGAGCGCCACGGCCGCCTTCGCGCTATCGGGCGTGATGGCGGGCGCGCGCAAGAAGCTCGACGCCGTGGGCGTGTGCGTGGTGGGCTTTCTGGCCGCATTTGGTGGTGGCACGCTGCGCGACCTGCTGCTGGACCAGCGACCGTTCTTTTGGGTGCGCCACGTGGAGCTGCTGTGGGGTGTGTTCGCGCTGTGCGTGCTGGCCATGCTGTTCCTGCGCTCGCGCCACTTTGCGCTCACCGAGCGCGCCATGCAGTGGCCCGACGCGCTCGGCTTGGGTCTGTTCGCCGCCACCGGCGTGCACCAGGCGCTGCTGCTGGACATGCCGGCACTGGTGGCCGTGCTCATGGGGCTCATCACCGGTGTGTTCGGCGGCGTGCTGCGCGATGTGGTGTGCAACGAGATCCCGACCGCTTTCCACGACCACCGGCCCTACGCCGTGTGCGCGTTCGCCGGCAGCTGGGTGTATGTGGGCCTGTGGCAGCTGCAGGCGCCGGGCTGGCTGGCGCTGCTGGCCTGCGTGGGAGTGACGGCCGGGCTGCGCGGACTGGCCCTGTGGCGCAACTGGCAACTGCCCGCCTGGCGGCTCTGATTCCCCGGGCTGCGGGACAATCGCCCCATGTTCAATCCGACCCAAGCCGATGTGCGCCGCTTCTTCTGCGCGGTGCACGCCAAGACGCTGCGGCAGCAGCCCATGGAAGCCATCGAGTCGCTGGCCAGCCAGTGGATCGCCGAACACCCCGAGTACCACGCCGAGCTGAGCGACGTGGACGCCGCGCTCGCGCGCATTGGCGAGCCGGGCACCGAGCGCGACAACCCGTTTCTGCACCTGTCCATGCACCTGTCGATCAGCGAGCAGTGCAGCATCGACCAGCCCCCGGGTATCCGGCAGGCGGTGGAGCTGCTCACCGCGCGCCGCGACGACCTGCACGCCGCGCACCACGAAGTGATGGAGTGCCTGGGCACCATGCTGTGGGAGAGCCAGCGCGCCGGGCGGCCGCCGGATGGCCAGGCCTACATCGACCAAGTTCGCCGCCGGGCGACACAGGACTGAGCGGACATGAAAAAGCCGCTCGGTGAGCGGCTTTTTCGGGGTGAAGCGGTGCTTACTTGAAGCGCGGCTGCGAGACGACCTTCATCTCGCCTTCCAGCGAACCCAGGTACTTGGCGATCTCGCGCATCTCGGCGGTGGAGTACTGCTTGGCGATGCCGGCCATGATGCCGTTGGAGCGCCCCACGACCTTGTTGCCTTCGACCGTGTAGGCCTTGAGCGCGAAGAAGAGGTAGTCGGGGTGCTGACCGGCCAGCTTGGGATAGCTCGGGTCGATCGGCTTGCTGAAGTTGGCGCCGTGGCACGAAGCGCAGGCGCCTTTTTCGATCAGGGCCGCAGCAGCCGTGCTGGCGGTGCGGGGCGCGTCGGGTGCGGTCTTGTCGGCGTGCGAGGCGTAGTAGGCGGCCAGATCGGCCATGTCCTGCTCGTTCAGCGAACCCGCGATGCCGCGCATGGTGGGGTGCTTGCGATCGCCCTTTTTGTAGGCGTTGAGGGCCGACACGATGTAGGCGCCCGACTGGCCCGAGATCATCGGCACCTTGTGGATTTCAGGGAAGCTGTTCTGGTAACCCTTGATGCCATGGCAGCCGATGCACATTTCGGCCTTCTTCTGCCCAGCTGCCACATCACCGGTGACACCCTGGGCGTGAACCGAAAAAGCGGCTGCTGAAAGCGTCGCAGCGGCGACAAGGGTGCGGGTGATCGTGGACAACAGTGAGGTCATTTTGCAAGCACAATGAATGAGTCAGCGGGGGAAAATCAACCGCTGATTATATAGACCGGTCGAGGAGCTTCTCCCCTCAAAACCCCCGGCGGTGCGGGCCTTGTCAGCCTGCTGCCAGCGGCCCCGGGGCCGGATCACCCGGGATTGCCCCACTTGTTCAACCCTTCCAGCAGAACAACCCATGAAATTCCAAGGCTCCGAGAACTACGTCGCCACGCAGGACCTGATGCTGGCGGTGAACGCCGCGATCACGCTCAAACGCCCGCTGCTGGTGAAGGGCGAGCCCGGCACTGGCAAGACCATGCTGGCCGAAGAGGTGTCCACCGCGCTCAAGCTGCCGCTGCTGCAATGGCACATCAAAAGCACCACCAAGGCGCAGCAGGGCTTGTACGAGTACGACGCGGTGAGCCGCCTGCGCGACAGCCAGCTGGGTGAAGAGAAGGTCAAGGACATCCACAACTACATCCTCAAAGGTGTGCTGTGGCAGGCTTTCACGGCGGACGAGCCGGTGGCGCTGCTGATCGACGAGATCGACAAGGCCGACATCGAATTCCCGAACGACCTGCTGCGCGAACTCGACCGCATGGAGTTCTACTGCTATGAGACGCGTGAGCTGGTGCGCGCCAAACACCGCCCGCTGGTGTTCATCACCTCCAACAACGAGAAGGAGCTGCCCGACGCGTTTCTGCGCCGCTGCTTCTTCCACTACATCAAGTTCCCCGACGCCGAGACCATGCAGCGCATCGTGGACGTGCACTTCCCCAGCCTCAAGAAAGAGCTGCTGGCCGCGGCCATGAAGACCTTCTACGACGTGCGCAACCTGCCTGGCCTGAAGAAAAAGCCCAGCACCTCCGAGCTGCTCGACTGGCTCAAGCTGCTGATGGCCGAAGACATCCCGCTCGAAGCGCTGCAAAGCGCCGACAGCAAGGTCAGCATCCCGCCGCTGGTGGGCGCGTTGCTGAAGAACGAGCAGGACACGACGCTGTTCGAGAAGCTGGTGTTCATGAACCAAAGGAACCGTTGAACGGCTTCGCCATGTCATTCGTTCAACCCGTCACCCTGCGCAACAACGGCATTGCCCTGGTCCCGCTCTCGCTGGACCACGAAGACGGCCTGCGCGCAGCCGCAGCCGATGGCGAGCTCTGGAAGCTGCGCATCACCTCGGTGCCCGAGCCGCATGAGACGCGCGGCTACATCGAGACGGCGCTGAAGATGCGCGAAGAAGGTCACCGTTTTGCCTTTGCCGTGACCGACGAGGCCTCGGGCAAAGTGCTCGGCAGCACCAGCTACCACGACATCCTGCCGGCGGTCAAACGCGTGGAGATTGGCTACACCTGGTACGCGAAAAGCGTGCAGCGCAGCCACGTGAACACCACCTGCAAGCTCCTCATGATGGGCCACGCTTTCGACACCCTGGGCTGCCACGTGGTGGGCTGGCGCACGGACAACTACAACTTCGCGTCGCAAAAAGCCATTGAGCGGCTGGGTGCGAAAAAAGACGGTGTCATTCGCGGCCACGCCTTGCGCCGCGACGGCACCATCCGCGACACGGTGATGTACAGCATGCGCGCGGGTGAGTGGCCGGAAGCGAAAGCCCAGTTGCTGTACCTGCTGAGCCGCCACGGCTGAGCCCGTGGGCCGGGTGCGATGACAAACGGCGGCCCCATGTATACACTTCAACGATATACAAGCACCGTTTGGAGAACAGCATGAACGCACCCATCCCCGTCAAGGCACTGCGCTCCCGCTCGGTGGTTACCACCACCGTCTTCCAGTCCGGCAACAGCCAGGCCATCCGCATACCCAAGGAGTTCCAGTTCCACACCAAGCAAGTGGAAATCCTGCGTGAGGGGAAAACTATCGTGTTGCGTCCCATGGCCATGACCGCAGCCGAGGCCCTGGCCGACCTCCCTGCGCTGAGCAAGGCCGAGGCACACGCCTTCGATCTGGCCATGGCCGACCTGGACGACCTCCCACCTCTGGACGAACCAGAAGACACACCGCCCAGGCCGGCGGCCGCCAAACGCCGTAAAACCCGCTGACCTGAGCGCAAAGCCTTCCAAATGAAGCTCAAGTACCTTCTGGATTCCGACGTGTTCTCCCTCATGGTCAAAGGCACGGACGACGCAATCAACCTGCGCCTGGAAACCTTGGGCAAAGGCGAGGCCACGCTGTCCGTCATCACCACTGGCGAGTTCTTCTACGGCGTGGCCCATGCGCCCATTTCGGCCTTGCGTGTGAAGCGAGCCCAGCGCCTGATCGACTTTTACGGCGTGTTGCCCCTGGGTGAAGACGTGAGCGCGGTCTACGGCCAGATTCGCGCCGACCTGCGCGCCAAGGGCACACCCATCGGGCCCAACGACCTGTGGCTGGCGGCACAGGCCAAGGCGCACGGGCTGGTGATGGTCACCCGCAATGGGCGCGAGTTCAAACGGGTGGCGGGCTTGAAGGTGGAAGGTTGGGAGTCGACATGAACACAGCAAACTGCATCATCGGGAGCCCCACATGCTGATCGACTTCTTCTACACCCTGCGCTCGGCCAAGCTGCCGGTGTCCGTCAAGGAATACCTGATGCTGCTGGAGGCGCTGCAGGCCGATGTGGTCGGGCCGCGCAACCCCGACGCCTGCAGCATGGACGACTTCTACTTCCTGGCGCGCACGGCGCTGGTGAAGGACGAGAAGCACTACGACAAGTTCGACCGCGCCTTCGCCGCCTACTTCAAGGGCGTGGAGATGATTGCGGACTTCACCAAGCCCATCCCCGCCGACTGGCTGCGCCAGGAGATGGAGCGCATCCTGTCCGACGAGCAGAAGGCCAACGCGCCCAAGATGGACTGGGACGAGCTGATGGAGACGCTCAAGAAGCGGCTCGAAGAGCAGAAGGAACGCCACGAAGGGGGCAGCAAGTGGATCGGCACCGGCGGCACCTCGCCGTTCGGCAACAGCGGCCAGAACCCGCAGGGCGTGCGCATTGGTGGCAAGGGCGGCAACAAGAGTGGCGTGAAGGTGTGGGAGCAGCGCGCCTACCGCGACTACGACGACACGCAGGAACTCGGCACGCGCAACATCAAGGTGGCGCTGCGCCGCCTGCGCAAGTTCGCGCGCGAGGGCAACGAGTTCGAGCTGGACCTGCCCGACACCATCCGCGCCACCGCGGCCAACGCCGGTTACCTGGACATCAAGATGATCCCGGAGCGGCACAACAACGTGAAGGTGCTGCTGCTCATGGACGTGGGCGGCACGATGGACGAGCACATCCAGCGGGTTGAGGAGTTGTTCTCGGCCGTCAAGGGCGAGTTCAAGCACATGGACTTCTATTACTTCCACAACTGTGTCTACGACTTCATGTGGAAGAACAACCGCCGCCGCTACGCCGAGAAGTTCCCGACCTGGGACATCATCCGCAAGTACAACAAAGACTACAAACTGATCTTCGTGGGCGACGCGACCATGAGTCCTTACGAAATATTGCAACCCGGCGGCAGCGTGGAATACAACAACGAGGAGGCCGGCGCCGAGTGGTTGCAGCGCCTCACGCACGCTTTTCCCAGGTACGCGTGGATCAATCCGGAACCTCAGGGCGTGTGGCAGTATCGACAGAGCATCAGCGTGGTCCAGCAACTCATGAGCCAGCGCATGTTTCCGCTGACTTTGAAGGGGCTGGAAGACACGATGAGATTGCTCTCCAAATAACCGCATGACCTGTTTTGTTCCGGACCCCGCCCGTTGGGCGGGGTCTTTTCTGCTTTGCGTCGCTTTGTTGTGTCCACCGGCCGCACGGGCGCAAGCCGTGGAAGCGCCGGTTGCGCCAGCGGCCAGCGCCCTGCAGGACGCGGTGGACGCGGCCGATGCCGATGCGCCGGCCCCGCCCACTGCGCGCGACCGCACCACGCCCCGGACACCGCGTCCACCGGCCGAACCCCGCTTCGAGATCGACCTGCAGGCGCCCGACGAGGTGCGCGAGTTTTTGCTGCGCCACCTGGAACTGCAGCGCTTTCGCCTGCTGCGCAACCTCGACGCCAACGAACTCACCCGGCTGCTGGCCGCGGCCCCCGCCAACCTGCGCGAACTGCTCGCCACCCTGGGCTACTTTTCGCCCGTGGTGGACGTGGTCGGGCCGCCCGCCCTGCCCGCGGCGGCGGACACGGCGGCGGCCGGCAACGGCTCCAGCAATCGCCCCCTGGGCACGGTGACCATCCGCGTCTCGCCCGGCCCCATCACGCGGGTGGCCTCGGTGAACGTTTCCTTTCTGGGCGACATCGCCACCGCGCCCGAGGCCAGCGAGCAACGCGACACCATCCAGCGCGAGGTGAGCGTGATGCAGGGCCTGCCGTTTTCGCAGAGCGACTGGGACCGCACCAAGGACGCTGCCTTGCGCGCCCTGATTGCGCGGCGCTACCCCGCCGGCCGGGTGCAGAACAGCCTGGCCGACATCGACGCCGACAACCGCCAGGCCAACCTCTACATCGAACTCGACTCCGGCCGCGCCTTTCAAATGGGCGAGGTGGTGGTGGAAGGCGCGCAGCGCTACGACAAGGTCACGGTGGAGCGGCTGGTGCGCCTCTCGGGCGTGGTGCCCGGCAGCGACTACGACCTGGCCCAGCTGCAAGCGGCCCAGCAGCGCCTGATCGAGAGCGGCTACTACGACTCGGCCTTTGTGTTCGTGGAGCCCAGCATGGACGGCGAGTCCCTGCCGGTGAAGGTGCAACTGCGCGAGAGCCTGCGCCAGAAGCTGGTGCTCGGCGTGGGCGGCAGCACCGACAGCGGCGCGCGCCTGTCGATCGAGCACACACACCACAGCGTGCCCGGCATCAACTGGCGCGCCGTGAGTGCGCTCAAGATCGAGCGCGTGGACCAGCTCGCCAGCACCGACTGGAGTTCACCGCCCAGCAACGACGGCTGGCGCTGGATCGCCGGCGGGCGACTGCTGCAGGAGCAGGACGACTTCAACATCACCACCAGCCAGCGGCTGCGCGCGGGCCAGTCGCAAGACGGCATCGAGTACGACCGCAGCTTCTATTTGCAGTACGACCGCGCGAGTGTTTTCAACGAAGCCACGCAGGCGTTGCGAACGGCCGAAGCCAACTCGTCGATCACCGCCAACTACGCCTGGACGCGCCGCCGCTTTGACGACCCGATCTCGCCCAACTCGGGCTATGGCCTCGCGGTGGAACTGGGCGTGGGCTACACGCTGGGCACCACCCGCCTGCCCTTCACGCGCACGCAGGCGCGCTGGCTGGGCTACTGGCCGCTGGGCGACCGCCCGCCACCGCCCGAGGCCAAGCCGGGCGAAGCGCGCGAGCTGAAGGTGTTGAACACCCGCACCAACCAGGGCCGCCTGGCGCTGCGCGTGGAAGGTGGCGCAGTGCTCGCGAAACGCAGCGCCGCGATTCCCGACACCCAGCTGTTCCTGACCGGTGGCGACGCCACGGTGCGCGGCTACGGCCTGCGCGACATCGGCGTGCGCCAGGCCGACGGCAGCGTGCTGCCCGGACGCTACAAGGGCGTGGTCAGCCTGGAGTGGCAGCGCCCGATCTTCAACGCCAACGGCCGCTCGCCGGTGGAGAGCGTGCTGTTCATCGACGGCGGCGCCGTGGCCGACCGCGCAGGCGACCTCAAACCGCTGTGGGGCGTGGGCACCGGCGTGCGCTACAACAGCCCGGTGGGCCCGCTGCAGCTGGATCTGGCCTACGGCCTGGAGACCAAACGGCTGCGGCTGCACCTCAACGTGGGCTTCACGTTTTGAGCGAACCAACCGATCCCAAGAAAACCGGGCGGCGTGCCCTCGGCGGCATCGGCTGGTTCGTCCTCTGGCTGCCGGGCGCCCTGCTCGGCTTGGTGCTGGCGGGCGCCATCGCCCTCTGGGTGTGGGCCGGCACGGCGGGTTCGCTCGCGCTGGCGATCGGCTGGGGCCAGGGCTACATGGCGAAGCAGGGCCAGAGCGCGGGCACGCTGAGCGTGGCCGAGGTGCGGGGCAGCTTGCGCAACGGTGGCGAGATCGGGCGGCTGCAGTGGCAACGCGACGAACTGATCGTGCAAGCCACCGGCGTTCGCATCGCGCTGGACAACCGCTTCTGGTTTGATGCTTTGCTCGCGCGCGGCCTGCGCCTCTCGCAGTTCGACATCGGCCGCCTGCAGATCACCGACCGCCGCCCACCCACCCCGGTGGAGCCGCTGCAACCCATCACCCTGCCCATGGCCGTGACACTGCCCTGGTCGGTGGGTGAACTGGTGCTCGACGGCAAACAGGAACTCTCCCTGAGCACCCTCAAAGGCCAGTACCGTTACCGCCCGGCCGACAGCCTGTGGAACCTGGGCGTGACGGACGCCCACCAGCTCGATCTGGAGAACCTGCAGGTGGCCGGCGGGCGCTACCAGGTCCAGGCGGTGCTGGGTGCGCAGGCACCCATGCCGCTGCGGGTGGACGCGCAGGGTGAGGTGAAAGCCACCGTTCCCGGCGGCGAAAACCTGATGCTCAAGGCCATTGCCAAAGTGACCGGCCAGCTCGCCGAGTCCGACGCAGCGCTGGACGCCACCGCCAGCATCACCACCAGCACCGCCAGCGCCACCGACACGCCGGTGCTCGACGCCTCCGCGCGCATCCGCCCCTGGAAGACCCAGCCGATCGAGGCGGCCAACGCGCGCATGAACCGCCTCAACCTCGCCGCGCTCTGGCCGCAAGCCCCGGTGACCGAACTCAGCGGCACGGTGGTGGCGCAACCCGAGGGCGAAGCCTGGCGCGCGCAGGTGCGCCTGACCAACGCCGTGCCCGGCCCTGCCGACAAACAGCGCCTGCCGCTGCAAAGCCTGCAGGCCGATCTGGAGCAGCGCGGCGCGCGCTGGACACTCTCCAACCTGGACGCCCAGCTCGGCGGTGGCCGGGTGTCGGGTCAAGGCTGGCGCGAACCCGCTGCTTCCCCGCTGGGCGACTTTCAAGGCGAGCTGAAAGCCAGCCGCATCAACCCCGCCGCGCTCTGGAGCAGCATCGCGCCGGCCGCGCTCGACGGCACGTTCTCCGCCCGCGCGGTGAACGCCGAATCGGCCAATCCGGCGATCGACCTCAGCGCTGTGGTCAAACCCTCGGGCACCCAGCCCAAGGCCGGCCAGCTCGCCGGCCTGCGCCTGCGCGACCTGAACCTGCAGGGCCGCTGGACACCGCAGCCCGACAACGCCGCGCTCGGCGTACTCGACCTGCGCACGCTCAGCGCCGGTCTGGCCGACGCCACGCTGGACGGCCAGGGCAAGGTCGACGTGGGCGCGCGCAGTTTCGACGGGCGCCTCGCGCTCAAGCTGCCCGGTGCCCAAGGCGACTGGCAGGGTCGCGTGGCCCATGCCCAAGGCAAGGGCGCGCTGAACATCGCGCTGGAGGACACGACCCGCGTGCTCGCCTGGGTGAAGAGCCTGCAGACGCTGCCGGTGGTGGGGCCACAGCTGCGCGCGCAGTTCGACGCGCAGCCCGGCCTGCAAACCGAGGGCTCCGCCCGCCTCACCGCCACCTGGGACGGCGGCCTGGGCGTGCTCGGCTACCCCGCGCCCGTGACCGGCGCCACCACCGCCGCAACACCGCGCGTGCAGGCCCGCCTGCAGGCTCCGCGACTCGTCATCACACGCGGCACCGCAGCACGCGCAGCCGACCCGGCCACCGGCACCGCCGCCGTGGTGGGCACGCTGCAGACGCTGACGCTGGCCAACCTGAACCTGCAGGCCAGCGGCCAGCCCCACCAGCTCGACATCACCGCCACCGGCCAGGCTGAAACGGGGCCTTGGCGCGGCACGCTGGACACCCAGGGCCGGTTGCAACTCGGCAGCGCGCAGCGGCCCGACATCGACAGCGGCCGGCTCGACCTCACCCGCCTGCAATTGCGCGCCACCGACAGCGCGCGCAAGGACCGTGTGGTGGACTGGACGCTGCAAAGCGTCGCCGCGCTCGGACTGCGTTGGCAGGACGCCCGAACCGCCATCAACCTGCAGGCCGACGCTGGCCAGTTGCGCCTGCAACCCAGCTTCAGCAACCGCGCAGCCGCAGCGACCACCACCACGCCCATGACCCTGGCGTGGGACCAGCTCAGTTGGCAGAAGGGCGCGCTGGCGACACGCGGCCAGCTCACCGGTCTGCCTCTCTCATGGGTGGACGCCTTCACCACCGCCGAGGGTGCGAAGAGCGGCCCGCTGAGCCAGGCCGGCCTGGGCGGCGACGTGGTGTTCGACGGCAGCTGGGATTTCCTCTTGCCCGCCGACGCGGCCACACCGCCGCGCCTGAGCGCGCAGCTGCAGCGCCGCAGCGGCGACCTGTCGGTGCAGACCGACGGCGCGTTTGACGAGAACACCACCTCCACCCAGCGGCTGCAAACCGGCATCAAGGAGGCGCGTCTGAACGTGACCACCCAGGGCGCCAACGTGCAGGCCAGCCTGCGCTGGGACACCGAGCGCCTGGGCCAGGTCAGCGCCGAATTCGGCACCACGCTGAGCCCGCCCAATGGCGAGCAGACCGCCTGGCACTGGGCGTCCGACGCGCCTGTGCGCGGCACCGTCACGGCCAACCTGCCGCAGGTGGGGGTGTGGTCGGCGCTGGCGCCTCCGGGCTGGCGCGTGCGCGGCACGCTGGCCGCCAGCGCCACGCTCAGCGGCACGCGCGCCAACCCGCTGTGGAACGGCACGCTGCAGGCCGACCAGCTCGCGCTGCGCTCCATCGTCAACGGCATTTCGTTCTCGCGCGGCGAACTGCGCGCCACGCTGGCCGGCGAGCGCATCACCATCGACCGCTTCTATCTGCAGGGCCGTGGCGGCGTGGAAACCGGTGGCACCCTGCTGGCCAGCGGCACCACCGAGTTCCGCCGCGTCACGGTGGACGGCGTGAGCCAGCGCCAGCCCTACATCAACCTGCAGGCCACGGCCACCAAACTGCGCGTGTCTTCGCGCGCCGACCGCCGCCT
>JBKBWW010000061.1:0-20637 GCA_046314475.1 Hydrogenophaga sp. | reverse complement strand
CACGCAACCGGTCAAGCCCCTTTCTGACTTCTTCGGGCTGACCCTCGGCCAGGCGGGTCAAAGCATATGCCTGGCGCCACATCCATGGCCCGTAGTAGACGCGCACCTGGCGGCCCACGCTGTCCGTCACCGGCGCCGACGGTTTTCCCGAGATGCGCAACGCCGGCAATGTGCTGCGCCCCTACACCGCATTCAAGCTCAGCCTGCGCCTGCCCCCGCTGGTGGACGCGCCGGCCGCTGTGCAGGAACTCAAGGCCCTGCTGGAGGACAACGCGCCCTACCAGGCCAAGGTCACCTTCGACGGCGAAGGAGCCGCCAGCGGCTGGAACGCGCCCGCCACCACCCCGTGGTTCGAGCAAGCCTTGCAAGACGCCTCGCAGGCGCACTTCGGTGCCGGCTGCGGCACCATCGGCCAGGGCGGCACCATCCCGCTCATGAACATGCTCAGCAAAGGTTTCCCCACCGCGCAGATGATGGTGTGCGGCGTGCTCGGCCCCAAGAGCAATGCACACGGCCCCAACGAGTTTTTGCATCTGGATTACGCGCAGCGCCTGACCGCCACCGTGGCGCAGGTGATCGCACGCATGCCCTGAACACGTTCCGTTTCACTCCCACCGCTGTGCCGACATGACCGACACGACCCAGGCGCCCTTCACCCTGCGCGACGGCCTCAACCTGGCCCTGTACGACTGGCCGTTGCCGATGCGTCGGCGACCGCGCGGCGTGGTGCTCATCGTGCACGGTCTGGGCGAACACGCCTGGCGCTACGACGCGGTGGCGCGCCGCCTCAACGACTGGGGTTTTGTGGTGCGCGCCTACGACCAGCGCGGCCACGGCGACTCGGGCGGTGCGCAGGGCACGCTGCCCGACGACGACGCGCTGCTGGACGACCTGGACGAGGTGCTGGACGACACGCGCCGCCACATCGCCGAGCCGTGGGCATGCCCGTTGATCCTTCTGGGTCACAGCATGGGCGGTTTGGTGTCGGCCACCTTCGTGCAGCGCGGCACGGCCAAGGTCGATGGTCTGGTGTTGTCTTCGCCCGCGCTCAAGGCCGGCATCGGCGCGTTGCAGCGCAAGCTGATCGGGCTGCTGTACCGCTATGCGCCCAACAAGACCCTGTCGAACGGGCTGGATGCGAGCAAGATCTCGCACAGTCCCGCCACGGTGGAGGCTTACGAAAAAGACCGCCGTGTGCACGACCGCATTTCGGCGCGGCTGGCGCATTTCATCGACAGCAACGGGCCGCGCGTGCTGGCCGCCGCACCCGGCTGGAACGTGCCGACCCTGCTGATGTACGCGGGCGACGACCACCTGGTGAAACCCGAGGGCAGCCGCGCCTTTGCCGCCGCCGCGCCGCGCAACACCGTGCACGCCCAAGCCTTCGAGGGCCTGTACCACGAGATCTTCAACGAGGCCGATCCGTCGGCCGTGTTCGGCACGCTCAAGGCGTGGCTGGACGTGCAGGCCCCGCTGCCCCGGGCCGCTTGAGCCTGGAGCCCTAGCGGCGCGGCTGCATCAGGCCGCCGAGCATGCCCATGAGGTCGCCCGGTGCCGGGTTGTCCTGACCACCGAGCAGGGCGCCGAGCGCGCCCAGGCCGTTGTCGGCGGGCACCTGGCCTTGCGGTGTGAGCTGGTCGATGAGGCCGGGCAACAGGTCGGCCAGGGTGGTGGACGCCTGGTCCTGGTTGCCACCGAGTTGGGCCGAGATCATGCTCATGAGATCGGGCCCGAGGGCCTGGCCGAGCTGGTCGGGATTCACCGGCTGGTTGGCGCCAGTGCCCACCCACGATTGCGCCGCCTCACCCAAGCCCGCCGACTGCAGCTTGGCCAGCAAGCCCTGCAAGCCACCCGCGTTGTTGAGCAGCGTGCTCACCAGCGTGATCAGCAGCTGTGGATTCAGGCCACCGGCCCCGCCCGCGGGCGCTGCACCTGTGCCGCGCTGGGCACCCATGGCGGCCTCGGTGGCCGCGCCGATCAAAGAGTCCAGCAATCCCATGTTGTGCCTCCGTGCTGCCGTTGAATCAGGTCGGATTGTGGGCCTGCCGACCGCGCCACGCAAGCCAGACCAGGGCCATGGCGGTGAGCGCCAGCGGGAGCAGCGAGCCCAGGTTCAACCACTGCCAGCCTTGCGTGGTCACGAGCGCACCCGAGGCGAACGAGGTGAGCGCCATGGTGGCAAACACGCAGAAATTGATGGCCGCCTGCGCGCGGTCTTTTTCCTCGGGCCGGTACGACTGCAGCGCGAGCGTGGTGCTGGCGGTGAAGAGAAAATTCCAGCCCACGCCAAGCAGGAAAAGCGCGATCAGGAACCGGTGCAGCTCCACGCCCGAGAGCGCGATTGCCACGCAGGCCACGTTGAGCGCCACACCCGTGCCCATGATGCTCAGCACGCCAAAGCGCTTGATGAGGTGCCCGGTGAAGAAGCCCGGCGCGAACATGCCGATCACGTGCCATTCGAGCACCAGCGCCGCGTCCTCGAACGGGAAACCACAGACCTGCATGGCCAGCGGCGTGGCCGCCATCAGCAGGTTCATCACGCCGTAGCCCAGGGCAGCGCCGGCGGTGGCCACGATGAACACCGGCTGGCGCATGATCACGCTCAAGGGCCGGCCGGGGTCGGCGCTGGCGGCTTTGGGTGGCACGGGCGGGAAGCGCAGGAACGACATCACGGCCAGCGACAGCAAGGCCACCACCGCCAGCGACACATAAGCGCCCACAAACGGCACGTCGAACAAGCCCCGGGTGCGGCTGGCCAGGTTGGGCCCCAGCACCGCACCCACCAGCCCGCCAGCCAGCACCAGGGAGACGGCCTTCTCGCGAAACGCCGGTGCGCTCAGCTCTGCGGCGGCAAAGCGGTACAGCTGCCCGTTGGCGCTGTAGTAACCGGCGATCACGGTGGCGGCCACCAGCAGCCAGAAGTTGTGGTCCAGCACCGCCCAGGCGCACAGCAGGGCCGAACCCAATGCCACCAGCAACCCGATCTGGAATGACACCTTGCGCCCGAAGGCGCTTTGCGTGCGCGCCACCAGCGGCGTGGACAGCGCCCCGCCCACCACGTAGCCCATCACCGGCAAGGTGGCCATCCAGCCCAGCGGCGCCAGCGACAGGCCGACCAGGCCGTTGATGGCGATGAACACCACGTTGTTGGTGAGAAACAGGCCTTGTGCGGCGGCCAGCAGCCAGAGGTTTTTGTTCATGCAGGCGTGCCGGTCAGGCGTCCAAGGCCATCAACCAATCGTCGGCACGGCGGATCTCGATGCCGTGTACCTCGAAGGAATGCCGCAGATCGCGGACGACCTGCACCGCTGCTGTCTGTGGGTGCTGTTCGGCAAAGCGCTTCAAGGCTCGGTGAGGCTTGTCGTCACCGAGTTTGCATTCGATCAGGTGCGTGAGCTGGTTCTTCTCGCTGATGGCGAAGTCCACCTCGGCGCCGTCTTTGGTGCGGATGTAGTGCAGCTGAACTTCTCGGCCCTGTGCGTCGTGTTGCCACTGAACGTGCTTGAGCAACGCGGTGGCCACCAGGTTCTCAAAGCGAATGCCGTCGTCGCCTTCCACCAGACCGGTGTCGAAGAAATAGACCTTGGGGGTCTGCAGCACGGCGCGGGCAATGTTGTCGTGCCAAGGGCGGACCACAAACACGATGTAGAGGGCCTCCAGAATCTCCAGGTACTTCTTCAGTGTGGTAGGCGACACACCCAGGTCGCGCGAGATGCTCGCCAGCGACAGCGGTGAGCCCACCCGCTGGCGCAGCAGCTGGGCGAACAGTCGGATCGCGTTGACTTCCTGGATGCGCGAAAACTCCAGCACGTCGTCACGCACCAAACCGTCAAAGTACTGGCGCCGCCAACGCTCGGCTTGCTCGTTGTTCTCGGCCAGGCAGGGCTCTGGAAAACCGCCGCGCTCCAGCAGGTGGGTGAGTGCGGCATCGGGTGATGCACCGGTCTGGATGCACCACTCCCGCACCGACAGCGGGTGCAGGCGCCAGCCGAAGAAGCGGCCCGCCAGCGATTCACCGCCCTGGCGAAACGTGTCCAGTCGGGCGCTGCCGGTGACCAGCAACTGCTGAGTGGGTGGTTTGCCGTCGTACACGCCTTTGAGCCACGCTTTCCAGTCGCGCATCTTGTGGATTTCGTCGAGCACCAGCAGGGGAGCCCGCGAATTCCAGCGTTGGTTGACGATCAGGCTGTGGTCCTGCGCCACGTCGTGGTTGAGGTACTGCCCACCCAGCTCGGCCACCAACTGGTGGCTCAGCGTGGTTTTCCCCACCTGCCGCGGACCGGTGAGAAACACCATCTTGCGTTGCAGATCGCGGCGGACGACGTGGTCGAGATAACGCTCCATGGAGGCATTTTAGCGACTTTATTCCATAAGAATGGAATAAAGTCGCGACTTTTTGCCAAACTATGACGCAAACGTCGTGGATATGCCCAGAGCAGCCAGCGCCGCTGTCTCGGCACGCAGCACGCGAGGGCCCAGGGTCACCGGCACAAACCCGGCGGCGCGGGCCTGGGCGTCTTCCTGCGGGTTCAGGCCGCCTTCGGGGCCGCTGAGGAACAGCACCGGCGTGTCGTTCGCCACGGCTTGCAAGGCTTGGGCGAGCGGCTGCGTGCCCTCGGCCAGCGAGAGCAGGCAGCGCAGTTCAGGTGCAGATGCGTTCAAGGGTGGCAGGGCTTTGAGCCAGGCGGTGAAGTCGGCCACGGGCGCCACCGGGGGCACGCGGTTGCCGCCGCACTGTTCGCAGGCCGCGATGGCCACCGACTGCCAATGCGCCTGTTTTTTGGTGGCGCGCTCGCCCGAGAGGCGCAGCACGCTGTGCGCGGTGTGCAGCGGCTGCAGGCTGGCCACGCCGAGTTCGGCGGATTTCTCCACCAGCCAGTCCATGCGGTCATTGGCTGGCATGCCCATGGCCAGCGTCACGGCGCGACGCGGTTCGCGCTCCGTGGCGGTGTGCGCGCCCACGGTCACGTCCACGTCGGCGCGGCCCATGCGCGTGATGGTGGCCTCCCACTCGCCACCTTCGCCGTTGAAGAGCGTGATGGTCTGCCCGGGTTGCAGGCGCAGCACCTGCACATGGCGCGCGGCGGACGCGGGCAGACCCAGGCTCTGGCCGGCGAGCAGCGGCGCGGGGCAGTGAAAGCGCGGCATCAGACGCGCCCGAAGGCGTAGCCCGATGCGGCCTGCAGGCCCTCGACCTCGTCGATCAGTTGCAAAAACGGACCCAGCGCCCGGTAGCGGTGCGCGGTGTGGCGGATGTAGCCGATGAAGCGCGGCGCGTCGGCCAGGTACTTCGGTTTGCCGTCGCGCAGCGTGAGGCGCGCGAAGATGCCGGCCACTTTCAGGTGGCGCTGCAGGCCCATCCACTCGACCGAGCGGTAGAAGGCGCCGAAGTCGGCGTGCCAGTCTTCAAAGTCCATCAGGCCGGCCTTGCGCGCCTTTTCCCAGTAGCGCACGGTGACGTCGATCACGAAGTCCTCGTCCCACGTGAGGAAGGCGTCGCGCATCAGGCTGGCGATGTCGTAGGTGATGGGGCCGTGCACCGCGTCCTGGAAGTCGAGCACGCCGAGCTGCTGGGCGGGTGTGTTGCCGGGCTGGCGCGGCAGCATCAGGTTGCGCGGCATGAAGTCGCGGTGCACGTACACGCTGGGCGCGTTGAGGTTGTGCGCCACGATCGAATCAAAGGCCTTCTGCAAGGTGTTGGCCTGTGCGTCGTTCAACGAAAACTGTTTGTGCTGCTGCAGGTACCAGTCGGGGAACAGCTGCAGCTCGCGGCGCAGCAGGGTTTCGTTGTAGGGCGGCAGCACGCCGGGCTTGGACGACAGCTGCCAGGCCAGCAGGGCGTCGAGCGCCTGCATGTAGCGCCCGTGGTTGTCCTGTGCGTTGTCTGGGTCGATGCCGTCCAGCATGGTCTGGTGACCCAGATCGCTCAGCAGCATGAAGCCCTGCGGCTCGTCCCAGGCCAGCACCTCGGGCACCAGCAGGCCGGCCTCGCGCATGAGCGTGGCCACGTGCACAAACGGCTGGCAGTTTTCGTGCGCAGGCGGCGCGTCCATCACGATGAGGCTGTGCCCGGCCTGCGCGTCGATGCGCAGGTAGCGCCGGAAGCTGGCGTCGGCAGAGGCCGCGCGCAGGGTTGTGGGCAGCAAACCCAGCCGGTCGGTGAGCGGGTGCAGCCAGGTCGAAAAAGCGGCTTCGCGTTGGGGATCGGCCCACTCGACGGCGGTGTTGGCGGCGGTGTTGGAGGGGGTCATGGTGGAGGGTGTTTTTGCGCCGCTTGTCGACGTGCCGCGCGCGGTATCGCGCAGTGGATAATGGCCGTTGATTCTACAAACCCCCTGTGCCGATCCGCGGGCCCCGCACGCTTTTGATCGACCCGGTCAAACACTTCCTCCCCTTGAATCGCCGCACCCACCCGTCCTGTGTTCCAGCCCTGCCCGGTGGGCCTCTGCAACCCCGCCTGAAGGCGGCGCCGGTGGCGCTGGCGGTGCGCGGGCTGATCGCCATGCTCGCGCTCGGCGCGCACACCCTGGGTCACACCCAGTCGGGCGACGGCGACGAGGCGCCCAAGCCAGGCGTGTCGCTGCGCTCCAGCGGCATGCTGCTGGAGACCTTGCCCGAAGACGCGAAGCAGCAAGCGCCCAGCTTCATCTCGGGCGAGCGCATCGAAGGTCAGACCGACGGCGTCACCGCGGTGGAGGGCAAGGCCGAGCTGCGCCGCCACGACACCGTGATCCGCGCCGACCGGCTGCAACTCGACCAGCGCACCAACGAAGCCCAGGCCAAGGGCAACGTGCTGATCAACCGCGGCGGCGACCGCTTCGAAGGTCCCGAGCTGCAGCTCAATGTCGAGACCTACCAGGGCACGTTCACCCAGCCCACCTTCAACCTGCTCAAGAACGAAGGCACGGGCGACGCCAGCCGCGTGGACTTCCTGGGCGAAGACAAGGCCGTGGCCCATGACGCCCGCTACTCCACCTGTCCGCGCACGCCCGGCGCCAACTGGATGCCCGACTGGATGGTGCGGGCCACGAAGATCGAGTTCGACAACGTGGCCCAGACCGGCACGGCCACCAACGGGGCGCTGGAGTTCAAGGGTGTGCCCATCCTGGGATGGCCCCACTTCTCCTTTCCGCTGACCGACGCACGCAAGTCCGGCCTGCTGCCGCCCACGCTGAACATCGACAACATCAGCGGCCTTGAAGTCACGCTGCCGTACTACCTGAACATCGCGCCCAACCTGGACGCGACGATCTACCCCACGCTGATGAGCAAGCGCGGCGTCGACCTGGGCGCCGAGGTGCGGTACCTGCAACCGACCTACGCAGGCCAGGTACGTGGTGCGTTCATGCCCTCCGACCAACTGCGCGATGCCAACCGCTGGGGCTACACCGCGCAGCACAACCAGAACCTCACCGGCACCAGTGCGGCGTTCGGCGGCTCGGCGGGCCTGTATTTCAACCTCAACCGCGTGAGCGACGACGACTACTGGCGCGACTTCCCGCGCGCCACCGCCTCGCTCACCACCCGCCTGCTCGCCAGCGACGCGGTCTACAGCTGGGGCCAGGGGCCGTGGTCGGTGAGCGCGGGCGCCTACACCTGGCAGACGCTGCAGGACATCGACGCACCCATCACCCCGCCCTACGACCGCTTGCCGTCGGTGGCGGTGCGCTATGGCCGCAGCGACGCGCAAGTGGCCAACCTCAGCGGCGTCGACTGGTCGGTGCTCACCGAGTACACGCGCTTCCAGTCGGTGCCCTCGCTCACCCGGCAGACCAACGGAGATCGCGCGCTCACGGTGGCCGAGATCAGCCGCCGCTTTCAGGCGCCGGGCTGGTTCGTCAAACCCCGCGCCCAGCTACACGCCACGCAGTACAGCTTTGACAGTGCGCTGGCC
Organism: Hydrogenophaga sp.; assembly: GCA_046314475.1. Taxonomy (GTDB): domain Bacteria; phylum Pseudomonadota; class Gammaproteobacteria; order Burkholderiales; family Burkholderiaceae_C; genus Hydrogenophaga. The sequence goes on along the minus strand of JBKBWW010000061.1, from coordinate 12,743 downwards.
AACGGCTCGCGCAGCGCGTCGCGCGTGCTGCCCACCGTCAGCCTGGACAGCGGCCTGATCTTCGAGCGCGACGCCAGTTACTTCGGGCGCGGCTTCACGCAGACGCTGGAACCACGCGCCTTCTTCACCTGGACGCCCTACCGCGACCAGCGCCTGCTGCCCAACTACGATTCGGCCGCCAACGACTTCAACCTGGCGTCGATCTACACCGAGAACGCCTTCGGTGGCAACGACCGCATTTCCGACACCCGTGCGGTCACGGTGGGTGTGAGTTCCCGCCTGCTCGACCCCGACACCGGCGCCGAGGTGGTTCGCCTGGGCGTGGCCCAGCGTTACCTGTTCCGCGACCAGGACGTGTTTCTGCCCAATGCCGCGGGCCTGGCCGGTGGCGACCCGGTCAATGAGCGCCTGAGCGACATCCTGCTGGCCGCGCGCGTGCAGTGGAGCCCGCGCTGGTTGACCGACGCCAACGTGCAGTACAGCCCGGGCAACCGCGAATCGGTGCGCACCACGCTCAGCGGTCGCTACACGCCCAGCAACTTCCGCGTGCTCAGCGCCGCCTACCGCCTGCAGCGCGGCAGCAGCGAGCAGTTCGATGTGGGCTGGCAGTGGCCGCTCAGCGATCTGTTCGGCGAGCCCGCGGGCTCCGAAGTGCGCGGTCGCGCCCTGGGTCCCGGCCAGTGGTACAGCGTGGGCCGCATCAACTACAGCGTGCCCGACCGCAAGGTGGTCGACCTCATCGCCGGATTCGAGTTTGACGCCGGTTGCTGGCTCGGGCGCATCGTGCTGGAGCGCCTGCAACGCAGCAATGCCACAGCCAACCAGCGTATCCTGTTCCAGCTGGAGTTCAGCGGCTTCTCCCGCATCGGTTCCAACCCGCTGAAAACGCTCAAAGACAACGTTCCGCGCTACCAGTACCTGCGCGAAGAAATCAACCCGCCCAGCCGGTTCCAACAATATGACTGACCGCTTTTCCCCCTCCCCCCGCGCCGCCACCTGGCTGTTGTGCTGCTCGCTGCTGGCCGCCTCGGCTGCGCAGGCCCAGGCACTGCGTCCCTCCAGCGCCTTGCGGGCGCCGGCGATGCCAGCCTCATCCGCCAGCCGCACGGCCGATTTCATCGTGGCCCTCGTCAACTCCGAGCCCATCACCAACAGCGAAGTGCGCCAGCGCCTCGTGCGTGTGGAGCAGCAACTCACCCAGCAGTCGACCGCCGTGCCGCCGCGCGATCAGCTCGTGCGCCAGATGCTGGAGCAGATCATCAGCGAGCGCGCGCAGCTGCAGCTCGGCGCCGAACTCGGCATCCGCGTGGACGAGGCCGCGTTGGCGCAGGCCGAGCAGGCCATTGCCGCGCAGAACCAGCTCACCCCCGAAGAATTCCGCCGCCGCATCGCTGCCGACGGCGTCGACATCAACCAGTTCCGCAACGACCTGCGCAACCAGATCCTGCTGCGGCGCGTGCGCGAGCGCGAGGTCGACTCGAAGGTGCGCGTGGCCGAGGCCGACATCGACGACTTCATTCGTGAGCGCCAGGGCAGCACCGATGTCGCCAGCTTGCAGCTCAACCTCGCCCACGTGCTGGTGCTGGTGCCTGAAGACGCTACGCCCGATCGCGTGCAGGCGCTGCAAGCGCGGGCGCAGAACGTGGCCGACCGTGCGCGCGCAGGCGGCGATTTCGCCGAGCTGGCGCGTGAGTTTTCCGAAGCGCCCGAGCGCGTCAACGGGGGGGTCTTCGGTTTGCGCCCGGCCAACCGCCTGCCCGAGCTGTTCGTGGACGCGACCCGTTCGCTGAGCGCCGGATCTGTCGCTGGTCCGTTGCGCAGCCCTGCGGGCTTTCACGTGCTCAAGGTGATCGAGAAACGCCAAGCGGGTTTGCCCGATGTCACCGTCAATGAAACCCGTGCGCGCCATATTCTTTTGCGCGTGACGCCGCAGCTCACCGAGGCTGCTGCCGTGGCCCGGCTGGCCGGTTTCCGCCAGCAGCTGACCAGCGGCCAGGCCACGTTTGAAGCCCTGGCGCGTGAACACAGCCAGGACGGCTCGGCGCAGGACGGTGGCAACCTGGGCTGGGCGCAAACCGGTCAGTTCGTTCCCGAGTTCGAGGCAGCCATGAGCCGCCTGCGCCCGGGCGAAGTGTCGCCCCCCGTGGTGTCGCGTTTTGGCGTGCACCTGATCCGGGTGGAGGAGCGGCGCCAAAGCACGCTCTCGGCGCGCGATCAACGCGAAATGGTTCGCGGTCTGGTTCGCGAGAAGAAGGCCGACGAGGCCCTGCGCACCTGGGCGCAAGACGTGCGAGGCCGCGCCTACGTCGAGTACCGAGAAGCGCCCCAACTGTGATGTGGCGAGCCTCCCCTGCGGCCGGCGCATGAAGCACATTGCCCGCAAGCGCTTCGGTCAGCACTTCCTGACCGATGGCGCCATCATCGGCGCCATCGTGGATGCCATCGCACCCCAACCCGGCGACGCGATGGTGGAGATTGGCCCCGGTCTCGCCGCACTCACGCAGCCGCTGGTGGAGCGCTTGGGTCGCCTCACCGTGATCGAGCTGGACCGCGATCTGGCGGTGCGCCTGCGTGCCCATGCCCAACTCCAGGTCGTGGAGTCTGATGTGTTGAAGGTGGACTTCAGCGCGCTCGCCACGCAACTGGATGCGCCCAAACTGCGCGTGGTCGGCAACCTGCCCTACAACATCTCCACACCCATCCTGTTTCACCTGCTCGATCACGTGGCCGTGGTGCAGGACCAGCACTTCATGCTGCAGAAGGAAGTGATCGACCGCATGGTGGCGCGCCCGGCCACGTCCGACTACAGCCGACTCTCGGTGATGCTGCAGTGGCGCTACGCCATGGACAACGTGCTGTTCGTGCCGCCCGAGAGCTTCGATCCACCACCGCGCGTGGACAGTGCCATCGTGCGCATGGTCCCTCTGGCCGAGCCGCCTGCGATCGACATCGCGCGTTTTTCGACCATGGTGCAGGTGGCTTTCAGCCAGCGCCGCAAGATCCTGCGCAACACGCTGGGCCGGTGGCTTGAAGAGCAAGGTTTTGCCGGCGAGTTCGACCTGCAGCGCCGGGCCGAAGAAGTGCCCGTGAGTGAATACCTTGAGCTGATCCAAAAACTGCCGGCGTAAAAAAAGCCGCTGCGGTTGCAGCGGCTTTTTTGGGGAGGCCTGGGCTCAGGCCGCAGCCAACCAGTACCCGGCGTTGAACGGGCTGCTCATGCGCAGCGCCATCGGGCTCACGTCCAGGATTTTGTCCGTGGGCATGGGTTCATCGCTCTGCACTTCAATCGGCTCTTCGCCCTTGGGCGAGCGGGCCACCGAAAACGAGTAGAAGCAGCGGAACGGGATCTTGCGGTCCGACCAGTAGTCGGCGGCGTCGCGGAAGATGTCCAGCAGCTGCTCACGCGCTTCCTTGTCGAACTTCGCGTGCGCAGGAATGTGCTCCAGCACCACGATGAAACCCGTCTGCGCACCCGACTTGTGGACCATGTCGGTCATGCAGTCGTAGAGCGCGTCGAAGTTCTTGCCGAAGTGCGAGGGCAAGGTGTATTGCGCTGCGATCAATTCCAGCACGTCCTGTTTGCTCTGGGCTTTGGCCAGGTTGGCGTACAGGAAGTGGTGCCCCAAGTGCTCGGCCGCGGCCTGCAGGTCTTTCACGCCGTGGGCGCGAATCGACTGAACGATATTGGGTCGTACGTTACGAAGTGGCGTGTCCATCTCCGCGTCTCTTTCAAAGGTCAAAGTTAAAAAACCGTTCACACCACCCAAGACTCACTGCACGATCAGCTTGAAGCTGCTGTAGTGGTCTTCGGTGTAATAACAAGCCTCAGGTGCCTTGGGCTGCAATCCACCACACACGATCCTCTTCGCGCCCCGGTGACTCAGACCCGGCGTGGGCACCGTGTATTCCCGGTAAAACCCCCGCCGCTGGCTCGGCAGCAACCGCTCCCGATTGCCGAACACCGTGCCGTCCTTTTCATACCGGAATGGCCCGCCTTGCCGGATCTGTTCCATCACCTGCCGACCCTGTGCGGGCAGGCCGGATTCGGTGAGGGAGACGGCGTTCGCGCCGGAGAATGCCTGGTCTGTCGGTGTTCGAGCCTGCACCAAAAAGGTGCCAAGCGATGCCGTCAGAACCAGCGCCAAGGCCATTGTGGCCAAGACCTTCACACTCCCGATCCGCGCCCGGATCCGCTTCAGGTCCATGAAATCCCTTGCTCCTGATGCAATCAACCCGCCACCAACACCCCACAAATGCACCGCTTCTGACGGGATCTGCGGGGGTGTTGCGGGGCGGGTTAACCCTGTATTCCAAGAGGGCTAGTGTGCCTGAGCTGGCCCGAAAACGCAAGCGGTTGCTGAAAAATCGGGCAAATCAGAAGGCTGGAAATGTGTGAAAAAGTTAGTGCTTGCTTTTTCTCTATGCGTCAACGGGAAACGTTGGCGTCGGCCACGGTGAGGGCTGTCATGTTCACGATGCGACGCACCGTGGCGCTCGCGGTGAGGATGTGCACAGGTTTGTCCGCGCCCAACAGCACCGGGCCGATGGCGATGTTGCCGCCAGCTGCGGTCTTCAGCAGGTTGTAGGCGATGTTGGCGGCATCGATGTTGGGCAGCACCAGCAGGTTCGCCGCGCCCTTGAGGGTGGAGTTCGGCATCATTCTGGCGCGCGCCTCGGGGTCCAATGCCACATCTCCGTGCATTTCGCCGTCCACTTCCAGCCACGGCGCCTGTTCTCGCAACAGCTCCAGCGTGCGGCGCATCTTGATGGCGCTGGGCTCGTTGCTCGATCCGAAGTTGGAGTGCGACAGCAGCGCTGCCTTGGGTTGCAGGCCGAAGCGCACCATTTCTTCGGCGGCCATCACCGTGATTTCGCAGAGCTGTTCGGGTGTCGGGTCGTGGTTGACGTGGGTGTCGACCAGAAACACCTGGCGGCCGGGCAGCATCAGGCCGTTCATGCAGGCGTAGATGCGCACGTCTTGCTCCGTGCTCGGGCTGCCGCCGGCGCGTTTGCCGATCACCTGGTCGATGTATTGCAGGTGGTTGTGGGTGGAGCCCCAGGTGCCGCAGATCAGGCCATCGACCTCGCCCTTGTGCAGCAGCATCGAGCCGATCAGCGTGAGGCGGCGGCGCATCTCGATCTTGGCGAGTTGCTGGGTCACGCCCTTGCGTTCGGTCATGCGGTGGTAGGTTTGCCAGAAGTCGCGGTAGCGGTCGTCCTGTTCGACGTTGACGATGTCGTAGTCGAGTTCCTCGCGCAGGCGCAGACCGAACTTTTCGATGCGTTGCGCGATGATGGCCGGGCGGCCGATCAGCGTGGGGCGGGCCAGGCCTTCGTCCACCACGATCTGGCAGGCACGCAACACGCGCTCTTCTTCGCCCTCGGCGTAGGCCACGCGTTTGCGCGCGGCGGTTTTGGCCGCGGCGTAGATCGGTTTCATGATCGTGCCGGAGGCGAACACAAAGCTCTGCAGGCGCTCGCGGTAAGCCGCCATGTCGGTGATGGGGCGCAGGGCCACGCCGCTCTCGGCCGCGGCCTGGGCCACGGCCGGCGCGATCTTCATCATCAGGCGCGGATCGAACGGCTTGGGGATCAGGTATTCGGGGCCAAAGGCCAGCTGTTCACCGGCGTAGGCGGCAGCCACCACCTCGCTCTGCTCGGCCTGGGCGAGTTCGGCGATGGCGTGCACTGCGGCGATCTCCATCTCGTCGGTGATGGTGGTCGCACCGCTGTCGAGCGCGCCGCGAAAAATGTAGGGGAAGCACAGGACGTTGTTGACCTGGTTCGGGTAGTCGGTGCGGCCCGTGGCCATGATGATGTCGCTGCGCACCGCATGCGCGTCTTCGGGGGCAATCTCGGGGTTCGGGTTGGCCAACGCGAAGATCACCGGCCGGGGTGCCATCGACGCCACCATCGCGGGCTTGAGCACGCCGCCTGCCGACAGACCGAGGAACACGTCGGCGCCTTCGATCACTTCGGCGAGCTTGCGCTTGTCGGTCTTTTGCATGTACTGGCGCTTGTCGTCGTCCATGAGCTCCTCGCGGCCCTCGTAGACCACGCCGGCCAGGTCGGTGACGAACACGTTCTCGCGCTTCAGGCCGACCTTGAGCAGCAGGTTCAGGCAGGCCAGCGCTGCTGCGCCCGCACCCGACGTGACCAGCTTGACCTGGCCGATGTCCTTGCCCGCGACCTTCAGGCCGTTGAGCATGGCCGCCGCCACCGTGATGGCTGTGCCGTGCTGGTCGTCGTGGAACACGGGGATCTTCATGCGCTTGCGCAATTCGCGCTCCACGTAGAAGCAGTCCGGTGCCTTGATGTCTTCGAGGTTGATCGCGCCGAAGGTGGGCTCCAGCGCGGCAATGATCTCGACCAGCTTGGCCGGGTCCTTCTCGTCGATCTCGATGTCGAACACGTCGACGCCGGCGAACTTCTTGAACAGCACGCCCTTGCCTTCCATCACCGGCTTGGCCGCGAGCGGGCCGATGTCGCCCAGGCCCAGCACGGCGGTGCCGTTGGTGATGACGCCGACCAGGTTGCCCCGGCTGGTGTACTTGAAGGCGTTGACCGGGTCGGCCACGATCTCTTCACATGGAGCCGCCACGCCGGGTGAGTACGCCAGGGCCAGATCGCGCTGGTTGGTGAGCTGTTTGGTGGCGGCAATCGCCACCTTGCCGGGCGTCGGAAACTCGTGGTACTCGAGGGCGGCTCGGCGCAGTTCGGCGCGCTTGTTCTCTGGGCTGTTGTCCATGCTCATGATCGTGTCTCCGGTCGTGCTGAATTCTTGCTATGTGAAAGCGAGTTGCGCATTCTAGTTCCGTGCCCGGGAAAACCCCAGTCAGGAATACTGCGTAGAGCGTGGTGGCCGTCGTGACTTTTCGGGAGGGAATGGCGAAAAAACGGGCGCAAAAAAAGCCCCGCGGGTGCGGAGCTTGTGGACTGGCTCACGGGGCCGATCAGCTGACCGAACCCATCTGGCTTTGCAGGTAGTTGGGCAGACCCACCTTGCCGATCAATTCGATCTGGGTTTCCAGAAAGTCGATGTGCTCTTCGGTGTCGTCCAGGATGCCTTGCAACAGGTCGCGCGAGACGTAGTCGCGCACGGTTTCGCAGTGGGCGATGCCGTCCTTGATGGTCTTCTGTGCGCCCGTCTCCAGCGCCAGATCGCTGGCGAGCAGTTCGGGCACGTCTTCGCCGATGTTGAGCTTGCCCAGGTCCTGCAGGTTGGGCAGGCCGTCCAGCGTGAAGATGCGGTCCATCAGCTTGTCGGCGTGCTTCATCTCGCCGATCGACTCTTCGTATTCCTTGGCGGCCAGCTTGTCCAGGCCCCAGTGCTTGAGCATGCGGTAGTGGACAAAGTACTGGTTGATCGCGGTCAGCTCGTTCTTGAGCTGCGCCTGCAGATGCGAGATGGCTTGGGGGTCGCCTTTCATGGCTTTTCCTTTCGAGTGATGAATTCAGGGGGTCATTGTGCGCGCTGGCTGTGGCGCAATTCGCATGCCCGCCGTGTTTGTGCGCCCAAACGCTCAGCGCTGCAGCCGAACCAGCAGACGCAGGCGTTGCACGTCGTCCACCAGGCACAAGCCGGTGCCGGGCGTGAGCAGGGCCGCCGAGCCGGCAGCCACCGCCCAGGTGAATGCGTCGGGCAAGGACTCGCCGCGCTGCAGCGCCCACACCAGGGCGCCCACGAAGCTGTCGCCGGCGCCGACCGAGCTGGCCACGGTGATGGGCAGCGCCTCGGCGCGCCAGGCGCCGTCCTTCGTGACCAGCAGCGCGCCCTGCTCGCCCAGGGTGAGTGCGACCACCTCGGCTTGGCCCTGGTCCACCAGCGCTTGCGCGGCCTGGCTCCATTGCGCGTGTGTTTCCAGTGGCAACTGCGTCAGGTCGCGCAGCTCGCGCAGATTGGGTTTCACCAGGTAGACACCCGCAGCCACGCCGGCCGCCAGCGCCGGCCCGGCGCAGTCCAGCACCAGCCGCGAGCCGCGCGAGCGCACGATGGCCGCCAGCCGGGCGTAAAAATCGGTGGGCACGCCGGGCGGCAGGCTGCCGCTGGCCACCACAAAAGCGGGCAGGTGCGGCAGGGTTTCGATGGCGGCCAGGCAGGCCGTCCATTCAACCCCGGTGAGCGTGGGGCCGGGCAGCACGAAGCGGAATTCGGCACCGGTGTCCAGCGCCTGCACGGTGAAGTTTTCGCGCGTGTCCTCAGCCAGCGCAATGCGCCGCACTGGCAGGCCCGTGGCCTGGAGATGACTCACCAGCCACTCGCCCGCGGGGCCGCCAGCGGGAAACATCGCACTGCTGTTTCCGCCCAGGCGCTGCACCACTTGCGCCACGTTCAGGCCACCCCCACCCGCGTCGCGCCGGGCCGAACCACATCGCAACTTGTCGGCGGGCACCACCCGCTCGGTGTGGGTGGACACGTCCACCGACGGGTTCATGGTGAGGCAGAGCACGGTGTCGGCGGGCGAGGTCATGCCGGCGTTGTACCCCAGGCGCGCCACTGTCAACGCAGGTGTTTCAAGCGTTTGGCTGCAAACGCCTCGCTCACGCGCAGGCCGCGTGTGCCGGGCTCCTGCGTGAAGGCCTGGCCCGCCTCGATGGGGCCCGGCTGCGCCACCGACAAGTAAAAGCCCGGACACAGCTGCTCCACCATGATCCGCCCGGCTTGGGGCAGGCCCATCACCGTGTTGAACTTGTAGCAAGGCTCGCGCGGCGCGGTCACGCGCAGGCTACAGCCAGGGAAGTGCAGCAGGTCACCGATCCAAACCTCGGTCTCCAGCAGGCCGTGGATCGTCAGGTTTTCGCCCATGAAACCCATGGGCAACGGATCGTCAAAGAGGTTGGCGCCCTGCTGGCTGCGTTGGGCCTGCCACAGCGCGTAGTGCTCTTGCGGGTAGGCGTACACCGCCTTGTCCAGGCCCCCGTGCACGCTGAGGTCGGCCTGTTCGTCGCCCAGCAGACCCAGCGGCATCACCGCCACCGGACCCGTCACGGCGGTCTTGCCGATGCCCGAGGGCACATTCCGCGAGCCGATGCGCAGCGGGCGCACCGCACCCGTGTTGACGCTGACGACGTGCACGGCCTCAGCCGCGTATCAGCGCTTCGATCTCGGACGCCTCGACCGGCACGCCGCGCGAGATGAGTTCGCAGCCAGTCTCGGTGACGATGGCGTCGTCTTCAATGCGGATGCCGATGTTCCAGAATTTTTCCGGCACGCCCTGGGCCGGGCGCACGTAGAGGCCGGGCTCGATGGTGAGCACCATGCCGGGTCGCAGGATGCGGCTCGGGCGGTCCTTGATGGTCTCGCCACTCAGGGGGTCCTTGCGCTCGCTCACCGCGCCGAGCTCGGTCGGCTCCACGTAGCTGCCGCAGTCGTGCACGTCCATGCCCAGCCAATGGCCGGTGCGGTGCATGTAGAACTGGAAATAGCTGCGGTTGGCGATCACGTCTTGCGCGCTGCCCACCTTGTTCTTGTCGAGCAGGCCTACGTCGAGCAGGCCCTGCGCCAGCACCGCCACGGTGGCCTCGTGCGGGTCGACGAAACGCGCACCGGCCTTTGTGGCGTTGACCGCGGCAATCTGGCTGGCGAGCACCAGGTCGTAGAGCTCGCGCTGTGGGCCGGTGAACACGCCGTTGGCGGGAAAGGTGCGGGTGATGTCGCTGGCGTAGCCGTCGAGTTCGCAGCCGGCGTCGATCAACACCAGCTCGCCGCTGCGGATGGGCGCGGCGTCGGCGCGGTAGTGCAGCACGCAGGCGTTGGCCCCGGCGGCCACGATGCTGCCGTAGGCCGGGTACTGGGAGCCGTGTTCGCGGAAGCTGTGCAGCAACTCGGCGTCCAGGTGGTATTCGCGCACGTCCTGCCCCGCGCGCAGCATGGCCGCGCTGCGCTGCATGGCGCGGATGTGGGCCTTGGCGCTGATCTGCGCAGCGCGGCGCATGGTGTCCTGCTCGAACGCGTCTTTCACCAAGCGCATCTCGTCGAGCACGCCGCACAGGTCGCGCTGCGCATCGGGGCAGAGCGCGCCGTAGCGAACACGGGCCCGCACCGGTTGCAGCCAGCCGTTGACCCGGCTCTCCAACCCGACGTGGGTCGCGAACGGGTACCAAACGGTCTGGCGGTTCTCCAGCAGTTTGGGCAGGCGCTGGTCGAGCTCGGCCACGGAAAACGCCTCGCTCACACCCAGGTGTGCCGGCGCTGCGTCTGGGCCGAGGCGGATGCCGTCCCAGATCTCGCGCTCCAGGTCCTTGGGCTGGCAGAACAGCGTGGTGCTGCCTTCGGCGGGGATCACCAGCCAGGCGTTGGGCTCGGTGAAGCCGGTGAGGTAATAGAAGTAGCTGTCGTGGCGGTAGAGAAAGTCGCTGTCGCGGTTGCGCGGGCGCTCCAGCGCGGTGGGCACGATGGCGATGCCGCCGGAACCGAGCGAGGCGGCCACACGGGCGCGGCGTTCGGCGTAGAGGTGGGTGTGGGTGGTGGAGTCCATGGTCGCCATTCTCTGACTTTTACCAAGGCACTGTGGTGTTTGACCAGAGCACCCGTGGAACCGGCTTTGCCGGGCCGCCAGGTGCGCCCCCTTGGGGGTGACGCCGCAGGCGGCGCGGGGGGTTACCCCAATTCCTTCAGGCGTTCGGGTGTGCCCACGTCGACCCAGGGGCCCTCGTAGATCTCCGCGCTCACCTGGCCCGCCTCCATCGCCCGGCGCAGCAGCGGCGCCAGCGGCTCGGCCGTGCCCTGCGGATTGCCGGGCAGCACCTCGCACCAGGGCAGCTCGAAGAGTTCGCGCCGGTACAGGCCGATGGTGCTGAAGGTCCAGGCCTCGTCGGCCCGGCTGATCGCCAGGCCGTCGGCGCCCAGGCCGAAATCGCCGCGTGGGTTGTGCGGCGGGTTGGGCACCAGCCAGATGTGGGCCAGCAGGCCGCTGGCTTCGAAGCGGACGACGCTGGCTTGCGTGAACTGGAAATCAGGCACGTACACGTCGCCCGCCAGCACCCAGAACACGTCCGCCAGCAGGGGCAATGCGCGGGCGATGCCGCCAGCTGTTTCCAGCGCGTAGCCGAAGTCAGCGCCTTCGCGCGACATCACCACGTCGCAGCCCGGTTGTTCACGACTCCAGGCTGCGCAGTGTTGGTCGATCTGTTCACCCAGCCAGGCCGTGTTGACCACCAGGCGCCGGAAGCCGCCCGCGAGCAAGGCCTCCATGGGCCACTGCATCAGCGGTTTGCCCTGCACCGGCAACAGGGGTTTGGGCGTCGCGTCGGTGAGTGGGCGCATGCGCATGCCGCGCCCGGCGGCGAGCACCATGGCCGTGGCCAGGGGGGGTGGGGAGGGAGGTGCGGTGGCGAGTCGGGTCATGGGAGGCGGTTGGATGCGCGTGCCGGGCGCGCAGGGCCGCACGCGTTGAAGAATTATGGGCTGCCGCGCCGGCCGGTTGCAGGGCAGCGCTGCTGGCGATGGGCAGGCCGATAAAATCCGTTGTTTTGCGCCATCGCGCAAGCCCTCGCTTCACCCCCACTTTCCAGCACCCCCATGTCCGACACCGCCAGCATCCCCACCCCCACCGCCCCCGCCGTGTCAGCCCAGACCCAGGCCAACGCCATCCGCGCGCTGGCCATGGACGCGGTGCAAGCCGCCAACTCGGGCCACCCGGGCGCGCCCATGGGCATGGCCGACATGGCGGTGGCCTTGTGGGGCCGCCACCTGCGCCACAACCCCAGCAACCCGCTGTGGGCCAACCGCGACCGATTCGTGCTGTCCAACGGTCACGGCTCGATGCTGATCTATGCGCTGCTGCACCTCACCGGCTACAAGCTGCCGATCGGCGAACTCAAGAACTTCCGCCAACTGCACAGCAAGACCGCCGGCCATCCTGAAGTGGGCATCACCCCCGGCGTTGAAACCACCACCGGCCCGCTGGGCCAGGGCATCACCAACGCCGTGGGCATGGCGCTGGCCGAGAAACTGCTGGCGTCCGAGTTCAACCGCGAAGGCCACACCGTGGTGGACCACCACACTTACGTGTTCCTGGGCGACGGCTGCCTCATGGAAGGCATCAGCCACGAAGCCTGCGCATTGGCCGGCGCCTGGAAGCTCAACAAGCTGATCGCGCTGTACGACGACAACGGCATCTCCATCGACGGCCAGGTCACGCCCTGGTTCATTGACAACACCGCGCTGCGATTTGCCGCCTACGGTTGGAACGTGATCGGCCCGATCGATGGCCACGACGCCGACGCGGTGGACCGCGCCATTGCCGATGCGAAGAACAAGGCCGACGCGCCGACCATGATCATCTGCAAGACGCACATCGGCAAAGGCAGCCCGAACCGGGCCAACACCGCCAAGGCCCACGGCGAGCCGCTGGGTGCCGAAGAGATCAAGCTCACCCGCGAAGCCCTGGGCTGGAGCCACGCGCCTTTTGCGATCCCGAAAGACGTGTACGCCGCCTGGGACGCCAAAGACGCCGGCAAGGCCGCCGAAGCCGCGTGGAACACCACTTTCGCCGCTTACAAGGCTGCCTTCCCCGAACTCGCCAAAGAGTTCGTGCGCCGCATGAAGGGTGAACTGCCGAAGAACTTTGCCCAGGTGGCGGTGGACGCCGCCGTGGCCGCCCACACCAAGGCCGAGACCGTGGCCAGCCGCAAGGCGAGCCAGCTCGCACTCGAAACCTTCACCGCCGCGCTGCCCGAGCTGCTCGGCGGCAGCGCCGACCTCACCGGCTCCAACCTCACCAACACCAAGTCCACCCCCA
>JBKBWW010000060.1:0-20720 GCA_046314475.1 Hydrogenophaga sp. | reverse complement strand
GCTCTCCACCATGTCGCGCACCACCTTCACGCCGTGGCGCGCGGTGAGGTTGCTGTAGGGCGTGGTGATCTCGGCCATGGTCGAGTGACCGCCCACCACCAGGTTGGACATGGGGCACGAGACGAACGCGGCGTTGGGCTCGATCAGCGTCACGTCGATGCTGTTGTTGGAGAACATGCGCACGTATTTGGCGGCGGTGGCGCCACCGAAGCCACCCCCGACCACCACCACCTTGGCGCTGCTGGATGTTGTGGCGCAGCCGCTCATGAGGCCCATGCCGGCGAGTGCGGAACCCGCGCCGATGCTTTGTACGAATTGACGACGTTTCATGGCGGGCTCCTCAGGGTTTTTGTGCGGCGAAGTAGGCGGCGATCTGGCCCAGCTGCTCGTCGGTGTAACCCTTGGAGATCTGGTGCATCAGCGTGGCGGGGCGGGTGCCGGCCTTGTATTCGAGCAGGATCTTTTGCAGGTCGGTGCGGCCGGCCAGTGCAGCCATGCCGGGCTGCGCGCGCCCGTCGGTGCCGTGGCAGCTGGCGCAGGCCGCGGCCCACACGCGGGTCTGGTTGACCTGGGCGTGCGCCCCGATCGCGGAGGCGCACAGCACAGCGGCTGCCAGCCATTTCATCGAATTCCCCATCGTCGTCTCCAAAAGGGTGGTTGAAGGATTTGCATCCAAAACTGTAGCAGCCACTTGAAACACAACGGAAACGCAGCGGGTTTGGGGTGTGGTCGCTCGTGGGTGTGACGCATCGTAACGGCGCGGGTTTTGCAGCGCCAAGACATGGAAACCCTGCTGGGGTTTTTACCTATCCAAATATCAGCAAACACTCATATAGTTGCATTTCCCCCGGCGGCGAGACCGCTCAAGAAGGAAGACTGCCATGCCGCCCCACCTGTTTGATGTCATCGGACGCGTGCTCCCCGCCCCCGAAAACCACCTGAGCGCCGAGAAACTGGAACTCGCCCGCAAGGCGCGCCGCAGCTTCATGGGGCGGGCCTTGGCCATGGGCGCCGGCGTGGCGGCGAGCAGCACGGCGGCCACGCGCGCGGTGGCGGCCGAGGGCGAAGAGGCCATTCTGAAGCTGCCGCCACACACCACCGGCCTGGGGCAGGGCGTGGCCACCGAGGGCTACGGCAAGCCCAGCCAGTGGGAAGCCAACCTGCAGCGCCGCCAGAGCCCGGGCCTCACGCGTGTGCCGCAGGCCTCGGTGAGCTTCACGCCGCTGCAGGGCCTGTTCGGGATCATCACGCCCAGTGGTCTGCACTTCGAGCGCCACCACCAGGGCTGGTGGGACATCGACCCGTCCAAACACCGCCTCATGGTCAACGGCCTGGTGAAGCGCGAGCGTGTGTTCACCATGGACGACCTGATGCGCCTGCCCAGCGTGTCGCGCATTCACTTCATTGAATGCGGCGCCAATTCCGCGCCCGAGTGGGGCAACGTGGCCTTGCCCGCGGTGCAGTACACGCACGGCATGGTGAGCTGCTGCGAGTTCACCGGCGTGCTGCTCTCCACGCTGCTGGAGATGTGTGGCTACGACAAGAAGAACGGCAAATTCGTGCTGGCCGAAGGCGCGGACGGTTCGTCGATGACGCGCACGATCGACATCGACCGCGCCATGGACGACTGCATCGTGGCCTGGGCCATGAACGGCGAGATGCTGCGCCCGGAAAACGGCTACCCGCTGCGCCTGGTGGTGCCGGGCGTGCAGGGTGTGAGCTGGGTCAAGTACCTGCGCCGCCTGGAGGTGGGCGACCAGAAATGGGCCGCGAAAGACGAAGCCATCCACTACATCGACCACATGCCCGACGGTACGCACCGCCAGTACACCGGCATCCAGGAATGCAAGAGCGTGATCACCACGCCCTCGGGCAGCCAGACGCTGCTGGACAAGGGTTACTACAACGTGACCGGCCTGGCCTGGTCGGGCCGGGGCACGGTGAAGCGGGTGGACGTGAGCGTGGACGGCGGGCGCAACTGGCGCACCGCGCGCATTGAAGGCCCGGTGCTGCCCAAGGCGCTCACGCGTTTCAACATCGACTGGGTGTGGGACGGCAAGCCCGCCGTGTTGCAGAGCCGCGCGATCGACAGCACGGGTTATGTGCAGCCCAAGATCAACCAGCTGCGCGCGGTGCGCGGCACGCGCTCGGTGTACCACCAGAACGCCATCCAGTCGTGGCGCGTCGCCGAAAACGGCGAAGTCTCCAACGTGCAGGTGTATTGATGAGGCCCGCCATGCGAACCCTGACTCTTTTCGCCGCCGCGCTCATCAGCACCGCCGCGTTTGCCCAGACACCGCCGTGGCACGACCTCGGCCGCGAGGCCACCCAAGCCGAGGTGCAGGCCTGGGACATCGACGTGCGCCCCGACTTCAAGGGCTTGCCCAAAGGCGCGGGCAGCGTGGCTATGGGCGAACGGGTGTGGGAAGCGCAGTGCGCCTCCTGCCACGGCAGCTTTGGTGAATCCAATGAGGTGTTCACGCCCATCGTGGGTGGAACCACCCAGGCCGACATCGAGCGCGGCCGGGTGAAGAACCTGGAGCCGGGCAGCATCTTTCCGCAGAAGACCACGATGATGAAGGTGGCCACCGTTTCAACGCTGTGGGACTACATCAACCGCGCCATGCCGTGGAACGCCCCCAAGTCGCTCAAGCCCGACGAGGTGTACGGCGTGCTGGCTTACATCTTCAGCCTGGCCCACGTGGTGCCGGACGACTTCACGCTGAGCGACCAGAACATCGCCGAGGTGCAAAAGCGCATGCCCAACAGATCCGGCATGGTGTTTCACGAGCCGCTGTGGAAAGCCAATGGCAAGGGCGATGTGACCAACGTGGCCTGCATGAAGGACTGCCCGGTGGAGACCACCATCCGTTCCTTCTTGCCTGACTTTGCGCGCGACGCACACGGCAACATCCAGGAGCAGAACCGCGTGATCGGCCCGGTGCGCGGTGCCGACACCACCAAGCCGGCGCCCACTGCGCCGGTGGGCAGTGGCGCCAAGGCTGCGCCGGTGGTGGTGGCTGCGGCCAAGCCCGCCGGGGGTGATGTGAAGGCCCTGCTCGCCGCCAACAGCTGCACCGCTTGCCATGGCATGACGCAGAAGATCGTGGGTCCGGCCTTCAGCGACATCGCCGCGAAACACAAGGGCAATGCCGGGCTGGAGTCGTACCTCGCGATCAAGATCCGCGAAGGCGGCGTGGGTGTGTTTGGCGCCGTGCCCATGCCGCCCCAGCCGCAGCTCAGCACCACCGAGGCCACGGCCATCGCCCGGTGGATCGCGGCGGGCGCCAAGTGACGCACTTGCGCCCTTGCTTAAATATTTGCATTTACTCGTATTCCCCATTTCACCTTTGTCCAGGAGTGCCTAACCTATGACCATGATTTCCATCCAGCTGATGAGCGCCGCTGTGCTCACCTTGTTCAGCGGCGCCGCACTGGCCCAGAACGCCGCCGCAGCCAAGGCACTCGCGTCCAAAAGCGCCTGCCTGGCCTGCCACGCGGTGGACAAGAAGCTGGTGGGCCCGGCTTTCAAAGAAGTGGCCGCCAAGCACGCAGGCCAGGCCGACGCGCTTGAAAAAGTGTCGGCGCGCATCAAGTCCGGCGGTGCCGGCCTGTACGGCCCGGTGCCCATGCCGGCGCAGGCCCAGCTCAAAGACGACGAACTCAAGTTGCTGGCAGGGTGGATCCTGGCCGGTGCCCCCGATCAGTAACCCCCGCCAGTACACTCTCGCCCTTTCCTCATTTCACAGGAGCCCCCCATGAACAACTCACGCCGAGTCGCCCTCAAGACCACCGGGGCTTTTGCCACGCTGGTGTCGCTGGGGCTCATCACGCAAAGCCAGGCCCACGCCGCCATGGACCGCGCCGGTTTTGACATCAAGACCATGGCCGACGCCGTGAAGGCCCTGGGTGGCACAGCAGCCAACAGCGACCAGGTCACCGTGGTCGCCCCCGACATCGCCGAGAACGGCGCCGTGGTGCCCGTGGGCGCCACCAGCAAGATCCCCAACACCACCGAGATCTACCTGATCGTCGAGAAAAACCCCACGCCCATGGCCGCCGGTTTCAAGATCCCGGCCGGCACCGCTGCCGACGTGCAGACCCGCCTGAAGATGGGCCAGAGCTCCAACGTGTTCGCCGTGGTCAAGGCAGACGGCAAGCTGTTCTCTGCATCCAAGGAAACCAAGGTCACGCTCGGCGGCTGCGGCGGCTGATCGCCCCCGACCTTTTGCACAAACCCCTTCACAGATATTCAGGAGTCCACCATGGCTGATCCGATGCGCATCCGCGCCGCCGTCGCTGGCGACGAAACCACCGTCCGCGTTCTCATGTCCCACGTCATGGAACCCGGCACCCGCCGGGACGCCGCCGGCGCCCTCATTCCCGGCCACTTCATCCGCGACGTGGAAGCCACCCACAACGGCAAGGTCGTGCTCGAAGCGGCGTTCAGCGGCGCCGTGGCACAGAACCCGTTCCTGTCCTTCAAGTTCAAGGGCGGCGCCAAGGGCGACAAGGTCGTCGTGAAATGGGTCGACAACAAAGGCGACACCCGCACCGATGAAGCCGTGATCGCTTGAACTGAGCCGCGCTTTTTCCTGACGAAATAACAAGAGGAGACCCCATGAAGAAGACCCTGACCACCTCGCTGCTGGCGCTGGCTGCGCTGTGCGGCGCTGTCGGTGTTTCGCACGCGCAAGGCACGGCCGCCGAAGGCATTGCCAAGTACCGCGAGATGCTGCAGGACGGCAACCCGGCCGAGCTGTTCGAGATGAAGGGCGAAGAGCTCTGGAAGCAAAAGCGTGGCCCGAAGATGGCCACGCTGGAACAGTGCGATCTGGGCAAGGGTCCCGGGGTGATCAAGGGTGTCTTTGTGGAGTTGCCCAAGTACTTTGCCGACACCGGCAAGGTGCAAGACTTGGAAACGCGCCTGATCACCTGCATGGAAACGCTGCAGGGCTTCAAGGGTGAAGACATTGCCAAGACACCGTTTGGCCGCGGCGAGATGGCCAACGTGACGGCGCTGGCCACCTATGTGGCCACGGCGTCCAAGGGCATGAAGTTCAACCTGTCGCAGTCGCACGCGCAGGAAAAGATGATGTTCGAGACCGGCAAGCAGCTGTTCTTCACGCGCGGCGGCACGCACGACTTTTCGTGCGCTTCGTGCCACGGCAGCGACGACAAACGCATCCGCCTGCAAGACCTGCCCAACCTCACCAAGAACCCCGGCGACGGCATCGGCTTTGCGGCCTGGCCGGCCTACCGTGTGTCCAACGCGCAGATGTGGGGCATGCAGTTGCGCCTGAACGATTGTTTCCGCCAGATGCGCTGGCCTGAGCCCAAGTTCGGCAGCGACGCCACCATCGCCCTGTCGGTCTACATGGGCGTGAACGCCAAGACGGCCGAGTCCATCGTGCCGGCCATCAAGCGCTGATCTGGAGACACACCCCATGAAAAAAATCCACTCTCTCGTGTTGCTCCCGGCGGTCGCCATCGTGTTGTCGGCCTGCTCCTCGGCACCCTCACCGGCCGACGTGAACAAGGCCACGGCCGACATGCTCAAGAGCTCGTTCCAGGCGCGCGGCATCGCCACGCTGGACCGCCTCAACCAGGACCAGGCCAACGCCGAGTGCGCGGTGGCCGATGCCACCGGCAAACCGCTGGACGCCAAGATGAGCAAGGCGATTGAAGACGCCAGCATGAAGACCGTGAAATGGCCCACCGACGGCAAGTTCATCGGTGACTGGAAAGAAGGCGAGAAGATCGCCCAGAGCGGCCGCGGCCTGACCTGGACCGACACCGCCACCGCTGAGAACGGCGGCAATTGCTACAACTGCCACCAGATCAGCAAGGAAGAAATCTCCTTCGGTACGCTGGGCCCCAGCCTCTACAACTACGGCAAGTTGCGCGGTGTGACCGACCCGGCCAGCGCCGGTGGCAAGGCCATCGTCGAATACACCTGGGGCAAGCTGTGGAACGCGCGCGCCTACAACGCGTGTTCACAGATGCCACGCGTGGGCCACATGGGCATCCTGAACCAGAAGCAGATTCAGGACGTGATGGCGCTGCTGCTTGACCCGGCTTCACCGGTCAACAAGTAACGACCCCACCCCGGTTGCCTCTGGCGACCGGGGTTTCTCGCTAAAAAATTTCGCTCAAATATCAGCGATCAATTATCTATAGGTGCAGCAATGAGTTTCAGCCGCCGTGAATTCATGCAGGTGCTGGCCGTGGCCAGCGCCACCGGCATGGCCCTCAACCACCGAGACGTGCTCGCCGCTGCGCCGGGCGCCGGTGAGCGCCTGTACAACGTGCCGAAGTTCGGCAACGTGAGCTTTCTGCACTTCACCGACTGCCACGCGCAGCTCACGCCCATCCACTTCCGCGAACCCAGCGTGAACCTGGGTGTGGCCGAGGCCGTGGGTCGCCCGCCGCACATCGTGGGTGAGAAGCTGCTCAAGCAGTTCGGCATCAAGCCTGGCTCTGCCCAAGCCCACGCCTTCTCCTACCTCGACTTCAGCCAGGCCGCCAAAACCTACGGCAAGGTCGGCGGCTTTGCGCACCTGGCCACGCTGATCAAGCAGATGAAGGCCAGCCGCCCGAACGCGCTGCTGCTCGACGGTGGCGACACCTGGCAGGGCTCGGCCACGTCGTTGTGGACCAACGGCCAGGACATGGTGGACGCCTGCAAGCTGCTCGGCGTGAACATGATGACCTCGCACTGGGAGCACACCTTCGGCGCCAAGCGCGTGCAGGAGATCGTGGAGAAAGATCTGAAGGGGAACATGGAATTCCTCGCGCAGAACATCAAGACCACCGACTTCGAAGACATGGTCTTCAAGCCGTATGCGATGCGCGAAATGAATGGTGTGCAGGTGGCGGTGATTGGCCAGGCCTTCCCGTACACGCCCATTGCCAACCCGCGCTACATGGTGCCCGACTGGACCTTCGGCATCCAGGACGAGCACATGCAGAAGATGGTGGATGAAGCGCGCGGCAAGGGCGCGCAGGTGGTGGTGGTGCTCTCGCACAACGGCATGGACGTGGACATCAAGATGGCGGCTCGCGTGCGCGGCATCGATGCGATTCTGGGTGGCCACACGCACGACGGCATGCCCGCGCCCTTTGTGGTGAAGAACGCTGGCGGCCAGACGCTGGTGACCAACGCCGGCTCCAACAGCAAGTTCCTCGGCGTGCTCGACTTCGACGTGCGCGCCGGCAAGGTGCAGGGTTTTCAGTACAAGTTGCTGCCCATCTTCTCCAACCTGCTGCCGGCCGACGCCACCATGCAGGCGCACATCGACAAGGTGCGCGCGCCTTACAAGACAAAGCTCGACGAGAAGCTCGCCGTGACCGAAGACCTGCTGTACCGCCGTGGCAACTTCAACGGCTCCTGGGACCAGGTGATCTGCGACGCGCTGATGCAGAACAAGGGCGCCGACATGGCGTTTTCACCCGGCGTGCGCTGGGGCACGTCGCTGCTGCCGGGCGACACCATCACCTACGAACGCATGATGGACCAGATGGCGCTGACCTACCCGGCCACCACGCTCAACACCTTCACTGGTGAGCAGATCAAGACGATTCTGGAAGACGTGGCCGACAACATCTTCAACCCCGACCCCTACTACCAGCAGGGCGGTGACATGGTGCGCGTGGGCGGCATGCAGTACACCATGACACCCAATGCACCCATGGGCCAGCGCATCAACAACATGACGCTCAAAGGCAAACCGATCGAGGCCGACAAAACCTACAAGGTGGCGGGCTGGGCGTCGGTGCAAGAGGGCGCCCAAGGCGAGCCGATCTGGGACGTGGTCTCGGGCTACCTGCGCGACAAGAAGGTCATCAAGGGCGTGCAGATCAACACGCCACGCATCATCGGCATGGACGGCAACCCCGGTTTGGCGGCCTGAACAACTTCGATCTCCAAGAAAAAAGCCCACCGCTCTTGCGAGCGGTGGGCGTGAACAACCCTTGGAGAGGAGTTGGCTTGGAAATCAGAAGGTGTGAGCCACGCCCACGGAATACAGCTTGCGCTCGGTAGCGGTCGTACCGGCGGCGTTTTCCGTGTCGCCGTCCAGGTAAGCGGCGTACACGCGGGTGCGCTTGGACAGTGCATACGTGCCGCCCAGTGCGAAAGCCGAACCTTCGCGAACCTTGGTGCCGTTGGACTTGGTTTCGCTGGTGGAAATGCCGGCCGACAGGTCAAACGCACCGAAGGGGACCGACACGCCGATGGCGAAGTCGTTGTCTTTCAGGTTCGAAGCGGTCTTGGCATTCTGGTACTGGGCCGAAACGCGGAATGCGCCGAAGTTGTACAGGCCCGACAGCACGGTGTAGTCGCGGTCGTTGGCAGGGGCGGCCGAGTTCTGCTGCTGGAAGCCCAGGGCCACGTCCAGGGGGCCGCCTGCGTAGCGCAGGTGGAAGGCCTGGATGTCGCTTTCGGTGCCAGCGGTCTGGTCGAAAGCGTAAGAGTACGCGCCCGAGAAACCACCGAACTTTGGCGAGTCGTAGCGGATCTGGCTGGTCGGGCGGCTGATGAAGTTGCCCACGTTGACGGCAGCGGCGCCTTCGGTCGATGCCTTGCCGGTGGTGAACTCGGAGTCGAACAGGTTGTGCGTGTTGCCCAGGTCAAAGGCGTCCTTGAAGGCGCTGTCACGCAGACCCATGGTCAGGCCACCGAAACCGCCGCTCAAGCCCACCCAGCTGGCGCGGGTGAAGTTGGTGCTGGCGCCGCTGGTCACGTCGATGGCGGTCTCCAGACGGAAGTTGGCCTTGAGGCCACCGCCCAGGTCTTCGGTGCCCATGACACCCCAGCGGCTGGTGGTGAGGTTGCCGGAGAACATGCGCGTGTCGCTGTTGGCGCCTTGGTCGAGGCTGCCCACCGAAGCGTCAAGGCGGCCATACAAGGTGACGGAAGACTGGGCCATGGCGGCGCCGGTGGTGGCCAGAACGGCCAGAGCGATCAGGCTCTTTTTCATGTGGTTGCTCCGATGAGTTGCACGGGACCTGAGGTCCCCTTGCCTCCTGCACCATGCAGGAAGTCCTGTGTATTTCATCGAAAGCCCGAGAAAACTCTGTGACACTTGGCTGTCACAAGCGGGTTTGCTACGAGATACAACAGATGGCCTTGCAGGCTCACAGGGCTGTCATCAAGATGCAATCAAAAGCATAGCAACCGAAAGGAAATTCGGCATGAAACACGAAGTGATCGTTCTCGGTGCGGGCATGGTCGGCGTGGGGTGTGCGCTGCACCTGCAGGCCCTGGGGAAAAGCGTGGCGCTGGTCGATCGGCGTGCGCCGGGGCTGGAGACTTCGTATGGCAACGCCGGCATCATCCAGCGCGAAGCCATCGCACCCTATGCGTTGCCGCGCGACCTGCGCTTTCTGCTCTCGGGTGCCACCAACCGGCGCGTGGATGTGCGCTACCACGCGCGCGACGCCGCGCGCATGCTTGGGCCGCTGCGCGCGTACCACCGCAACTCCGCGCCAGCCGCCTACCGCGAGATCGCCCAGGCATACGAAACCCTCATCGCGCTCTCGCTGGAAACGCACACCCAGCTGATGGACGACGCGGACGCCAACCACCTGGTGGCCGGGCAGGGCTACCTCATGCTCTACCGCACCGAACGCGAACTGCACAGCTTTTTTGAAGTGGCTGACGAGCGCGCGCTGGACGGCGTAAAGCACATCAAGATGAGCAGCGCCGACGTTGCCCGCGAAGAGCCGTCGCTGGTGGGCCGCTTTGCAGGCGCCGTGCGCTGGACCGACCCGCTGGCCATCAGCAGCCCCGGCGACCTCGTGCAGGCCTACGCGCACCTCTTTGAGCAGCGGGGCGGTGCGGTGCACCTGGGCGACGCCACCACGCTGCGCTCAACCGATGCAGGCGGCTGGCAGGTGGACACGGCCGATGGCCCCACGCTCGAAGCCAGCGAGGTGGTCGTCGCCCTCGGCCCCTGGACCACACAACTCACCGCGCGATTTGGCTACACCGCGCCGGTGATCCCCAAACGCGGCTACCACATGCACTACTCCCGCCTGCCCGAGCGGCCGCTGCACAGCACCATCATCGACGCCGAAAACGGTTACGTGATCGCGCCCATGAAAGACGGCCTGCGCCTCACCACCGGCGCCGAACTCGCCAACGTGGATTCACCCCGCACACCGATCCAGATCAACGCCGCCGAGAAGATTGCGAGGCAGAACTTCCCACTCGGCGAACGCGTGGACCCCGAACCCTGGATGGGCACCCGCCCCTGCATGCCGGACATGAAACCTGTCTTCGGCGCCGTGCCTGGCGTGCCGGGGATGTGGTGCGCCTTCGGGCATGGGCACCAGGGCTTCACGCTGGGGCCGGTGACGGGGGAGTTGCTGGCGGCGATGATGACGGGCGGGACGCCGAGGGTGGATGTGCGGCCGTTTTCGCCTGGGCGGTTTGGGTAGTTATCTTGAGTGTTCCTGCACCACGCGTGTAGCGTCCTCGCGGATTTCGGATGAGAACTTCGGATGAGTTCATGGCTACATCTCTCACTGGCTGGAGGCTCCTCAAGACCCGGTGCGGTTCAAGGAGGTTGGGCTTTCACCCAAGGTCGCGCTACGATTGAGAATGAATTTCCGCGACTACGACTTCTCCATTGAGGACTGCTCGGTTCTGCCGGAGAGCCGGAAGCGACTTTCGGCATACCGCGAGTTCCGAACTAAGTGCCTTGAGCGGTTATCTGGCAACGAGAGCACAGCCGTGAGTCAGCAGCTTCAAGACCTGTCATGGCACACGATGGTGTTTTACAGCCTGAACGAAACGCGGCGACTCGAGGGGCGGCGACTCGTGAACGGTGCTCTTTTGGAACTGGTCGGCGCTGGCTACGCCAACCTCATGGCGGTCGGAATTCGGCGCTTGGTGGATACCCATGGTGCTGCTACCTCCTTGGCGACCATCCTGAAGGACATCCAGGCACACCCCGAGTTCTTCACCCGCGAACTCTTCGTCGCCTTCGACGGCGTTCCCTATGACTACTCAACGGCCTATGAGGAACACGTTAAGAAGGTCATCGCGGGCGGGCAGGGCGCGTCCTTTGGCTGGCAAAAGACAAAAGGGCCTGCCGCTTGGGGGACGTCCGAGACGATGCATCGGGCGTTCGACAAGCTGTCTGGTGTTGCCCCCGATCAACGGCGTCGGTCAGATACGATTCCGCCCTACGTGTTCGAAAACGTTCGACAGGCTTTAAGCGAACCGTCGATTCTTCTGGTTAAGACTTTCACCGACAAGGTGGTAGCCCATGCCGAACGTTTGGCGCAGGGGCAGGATGTTGCCGTGCCGAGTTTCAACGACGTCGACGATGCTCTACGCATCCTGACTCACGTCGCGAACTTCATGGCTTCGTTTTTTTGGCACGGCATCGGCAGTATTGTGCCCACGCCCCAATTCGATGTGTTCAAGGATCTTGACAAAGGGTGGGCGCTGTCGGAAAGCCTGCCAAAGCTCCATGACTACTGGCATGACCGGAAGAACCAGATCGATGCTTGGGTCATGGACGACGAGCGCGACTTTCTGAAGGCGCCAGCAGTTAATCCCATGAGCAAATAAGGTGAGGACCGAGAAGCACCGAGACCACACCTAGGCGCTGAAGAAGTTAACGCTGATCGACCCTCAGAAGCGTTAGTGAGCTTGCCTAGAACAAGAGAGCTATCACCCATGAAATTCATCATGACGGCGTTCACGAACCTTGATCTAGCGCTCAAGATGCTGGCGGTTGCGGAGGACGGAGTTTTAACGACGGCGAACATACGGGATGGTGAGCCCATCGTGTGGACTAGCGGCAAGTCCCACGTTGTGTTGCCCGATAGGTCGTTTGCAAGCAACGAGGACTTTGTTCTTGCGCTGCAGAACAACGTCACGATTGCCTTTGGTGCTGCAGCAATCACCCTCAATGTGTGTCGCGAAGAAATGGGGTATCCCGTTCCCGAGGTGATCGAGTCACCCCAAGATCAAGTCATATCGCTCGTTTACCAAATACGGAACTGCTTTGCGCACGACATCGCTGAGCCACGCTGGGTCATCAAACGGGATCGCTACAAGCGGGTTTACGACTTTGGGTACAAGCAGGTTGATTTAACCGGCGTGCATGGCAAGCCGTTCGAGTACGACGACATTGGTGGCCTGGACACGCTTGCCGTGTTACGACATCGCCTGATTGGCCAGTGACGCCGTCTGCAAAAGCCGTAAAAAAATGACACAAAGAAAAAGGCCATCACTAGGATGGCCTTTTTACTTTGACTAACGCCTTGATTTACAAGGGAATTCTGGTGCCGGAGAGATGAATCGAACACCCGACCTTCTCATTACGAATGAGCTGCTCTACCGACTGAGCTACACCGGCAACGCCCGCGATTATAGCCCGGTGTGGTAGCTGGTCACGCGGTCGACTTCGTTCTTCGAGCCCAGCACCACGCTCACGCGTTCGTGCAGTTTGCCGGGCTGGATGTCCAGGATGCGCTGTTTGCCGTTGGTGGCCGCGCCGCCGGCCTGTTCGACCAGCCAGCCCATGGGGTTGGCTTCGTACATCAGGCGCAGCTTGCCGGGCTTCTCGGGCTCGCGCTTGTCCCAGGGGTACATGAAGACGCCGCCGCGCGTGAGGATGCGATGCACGTCGGCCACCATGCTGGCCACCCAGCGCATGTTGAAGTCTTTGCCGCGCGGGCCTTCCTTGCCGGCCAGGCATTCGTCCACATAGCGCTTCACCGGTTCGTCCCAGTGGCGCATGTTGCTCATGTTGATGGCGAATTCTTTCGTGTCGGGCGGGATCTGCACGTTCTCTTTGGTGAGCACGAACGAGCCCTGCTCGCGGTCGAGTGTGAACATGGCCACGCCGTCGCCCACGGTGAGCACCAACGTGGTTTGCGGGCCGTACACACAGTAGCCGGCCGCCACTTGCTGGGCGCCGGGTTGCAAGAAGTCCTGCTCGCTCACGCCGGCGCTGCCTTCGGGCATCTTGAGCACGCTGAAGATGGTGCCGATGCTGACGTTCACGTCGATGTTGCTGGAGCCGTCGAGCGGGTCGAACAGCAGCAGGTATTCGCCCTGCGGGTAGCGGTTGGGCACCACGTAGATGCCTTCCATTTCCTCGCTGGCCATGGCGGCGAGGTGGCCGCCCCATTCGTTGGCTTCAATCAGCACTTCGTTGGCAATGATGTCGAGCTGCTTCTGCATCTCGCCTTGCACGTTTTCGGTGGTGGCGGCGCCGAGCACGCCACCCAGATCGCCCTTGTTGACGGCCTGGCTGATGCTCTTGCAGGCGCGGGCCACCACTTCGAGCAGCAAGCGCAGCTGGGAGGGGATGTGGCCGTCAACGCGCTGTTGTTCGACGAGGTAGCGGGTGAGGGAGATGCGTTTGGTCATGGTGATGGGTCAGGTAGGGCTTCGACAGGCTCAGCCCGAACGGGACAACGGCTCGGTCCGTGCGGTTGGTTTCAGTCTGCCAAAGCCCGCGTCACAACTTCGCGCACGTCGTTGCTCAGGTCGGTCTTGGCGGCCACGCGGGCGATGGCTTCGCGGGCGGCGCTGCGGTAGGGCTCGGCGAGTTTCTTCCAGCGGTCCAGCGCGCGGGCGAGGCGGGCGGCCACTTGCGGGTTGAACGCGTCGAGCTCGATGACGCGCTCGCTCCAGTACAGGTAGCCGGCCGCATCAGCGCGGTGAAACGCTCCGGGGTTGGCGCTGCAGTAGCTGAAGATCACGCTGCGCGCGCGGTTGGGGTTCTTCAAATGGAAGTCGGCGTGCTTCATGAGCTGGCGCACCGCAGGCAACACGTTGCCACCGCGGTCCGGCGCGCCGGCTTGCAGGGCAAACCACTTGTCGAGCACCAGGTCTTCGTTTTGGAACATCTGGTGAAAGCGGGCCAGCGCGTCGCGTGCCAGGGCGTGGTCGCTCACCACCAGGGCCGACAAGGCGTTGAACCGGTCGGTCATGTTGCCGGCGTCCTTGAAGCGCTGGTAGGCGCGGCCGGGCCACACCACGTCGCCGCTGGTGCGGGCATCCAGGCAGAGCATGGTGAGGGCCATGCCGGCGAGCGCACGCCGGCCGGTGCTCACCGGGTCGGGCCGGTAGGCGCCGTTGTCTTTGTGCGCATCAAAAGCCCACGCCCAGTCGGCCTGCAGGGCCTGCGCCAGTTGCAGGCGCATGGCTTCGCGCACGGCGTGCACGCGCTGCGGGTCCACTTCGCCGAGCTGCTCGGCGATGTAGGTTTCGCTGGGCAGCGTGAGCACCAGTTCCTTGAACGCGGCGTCCAGCGTGGGGTGGCGCAACACGTCGCGCATGGCGCCCAGGCAGGCGTCGTCCAGCGGGGCAGCGGGCACCGGGCCGTCGCTCAGGATGGCCATGAGCGCGCGGCGCAGGGCCAGGCGTTGCGCGGCTTCCCAGCGGTTGAATGGGTCAGGGTCGAAGGCCAGCAGCGTGAGCAGTTGCGCGTCGGTGTAGTGGCAATCGAGCACCACGGGCGCCGAGAAGCCGCGCAGCAGCGAGGGCACGGGCTCGCTGTCCAGGTTGACGAAGGTGAAGCTCTCGCTGGGCTGTGTCAGCACAAAGGTGCGGCTGCCGGCCTCGGGTTGGGTCCAGTGGGCCAGTTGAAGCGGCAGCTGGGCACCCTCGGCGCTCAGCAGGCCAAGCGACACCGGGATCACGAACGGCTCCTTGGCGCTTTGCCCGGGCGTTGGCGCGCAGCTCTGTGTGAGCGTGAGCGTATAGCTGCGGGCGGCGGCGTCATACACACCCTCGGCGCGCAGGCGCGGTGTGCCAGCCTGGCTGTACCAGCGCTTGAACTGCGGCAACAGGCGGGCGAGGTCGCTGTGTGGGTTGGCGTCGGCCAGCGATTGTGCGAAGTCGTCGCAGGTCACGGCCTGGCCGTCGTGCCGCGCAAAGTAGAGCTTCATGCCCTGGGCAAAACCTTCGCGCCCCACAAGCGTCTGCATCATGCGCACGACCTCGGCGCCTTTTTCGTACACGGTGACGGTGTAGAAGTTGTTGATCTCGGCGTAGCTGTCGGGCCGCACCGGGTGGGCCATGGGGCCGGCGTCTTCGGGGAACTGCGCGGTGCGCAGCACGCGCACGTCTTCAATGCGCTTGACCGCGCGCGCCGAGGGCTCGGCGCACAGGTCCATGCTGAATTCCTGATCGCGGAAGACGGTGAGGCCTTCCTTCAGCGACAGCTGGAACCAGTCGCGGCAAGTCACGCGGTTGCCGGTCCAGTTGTGGAAGTACTCGTGGCCCACGACCGATTCGATGTTGGCGAAATCGGTGTCGGTCGCGGTGGCGCTGTTGGCCAGCACGTACTTGGTGTTGAAGATGTTGAGACCCTTGTTCTCCATCGCGCCCATGTTGAAGTCGGCGGTGGCCACGATCATGAAGCGCTCCAGATCGAGCGGCAGGCCGAAGCGGGCTTCGTCCCAGGCCACGCTGGCGATCAGCGAGTTCATGGCGTGTTCGGTCTTGTCCATGTCACCGGGGCGCACATACACCTGCAGCAGGTGGTTGCCGCCGCTGCGCGAGGTGATGCGCTGTTCACGCGCCACCAGCTGGCCGGCGACCAGCGCGAACAGATAACAAGGCTTCTTGTGCGGATCGACCCATTTGGCGAAGTGGCGCCCATCGGGCAGCGTGCCTTCTTCCACCAGGTTGCCGTTGGACAGCAGCACCGGGTACTTGGCCTTGTCGGCGCGCAGCGTCACGGTGTAGCTGGCCATCACATCCGGGCGGTCCAGAAAATACGTGATGCGGCGAAAGCCCTCTGCCTCGCACTGCGTGAAGAACGTGCCCTGGCTCACGTACAGGCCCATGAGCTGCGTGTTTTTCTCGGGCGTGCAGGTGGTGAAGATTTCCAGATCGAACGGCTCGGTGCCTTCGGGCAGGCTCTCCAGCACCAGCTGGTTGCCGTCCATCTTGAACGAGCAGCCCGCACCGTTGACCAGCACACGCGCGAGGTTCAGGTCTTCACCGTCGAGCCGCAGCGCCTGCGCCGGCACGTCGGGGTTGCGGCGCAGGCGCATCTTGTTGAGCACGCGTGTTTTGGCCGGGTCCAGGTCGAAGCAGAGGTCGACGGTGTCGATCCAGTAGGCCGGGGCAGCGTAGTCTTCGCGGCGAACCACGGTGGTGGGGCCTTCACGCAGTGAGCTCATGTTCAGACGCCTTGCTTCAGTGATGCTTCGATGAAGGGATCCAGATCGCCGTCCAGCACTTTCTGCGTGGCGGAAATCTCGACGTTGGTGCGCAGGTCTTTGATACGGCTGTTGTCCAGCACGTACGAACGGATCTGGTGACCCCAGCCCACGTCGGTCTTGGTGTCTTCCAGCTTCTGCTGTTCTTCCTGCTGCTTGCGCAGTTCGAAGTCGTAGAGCTTGGAGCGCAGGCGTTTCCACGCCACGTCGCGGTTGCCGTGCTGGCTGCGACCGTCCTGGCACTGCACCACGATGCCGGTGGGGATGTGCGTCAGGCGAACAGCCGAGTCGGTCTTGTTGATGTGCTGCCCGCCGGCGCCAGACGCGCGGTAGGTGTCGGTGCGCACGTCGGACGGGTTGATGTTGATCTCGATCGAGTCGTCGATCTCCGGGTACACGAACACCGACGCGAACGAGGTATGGCGACCGCCCGAAGAATCGAACGGACTCTTGCGCACCAGGCGGTGCACGCCGGTTTCGGTGCGCAGCAGGCCAAAGGCGTAGTCGCCCTCGATCTTGATGGTGGCGCTCTTGATGCCGGCGGTGTCGCCCTCCGTCTCGTCCTCAATCACAGTCTTGAAGCCCTTGCGCTCGGCGTAGCGCAGGTACTGGCGCAGCAGCATGCTGGCCCAGTCGCAGGCTTCGGTACCGCCAGCGCCCGCCTGGATGTCCAGGAAACAGTTCAACGGGTCGGCCGGATTGCTGAACATGCGGCGGAATTCGAGCTTCTCCACCTCGACCGCGACCTTGGCAGCTTCGCCCTCGATGGTGATGAGGCCGGCCTCATCGCCGTCTTCGCTCGACATCTCGAACAGCTCGGTGTTGTCCGTCAATTCGCCCGTGAGGCGGTCGAGCACCAGCACCACGTCTTCCAGGGATTTTTTCTCGCGGCCCAGCTCCTGGGCGCGTTTGGGGTCGTTCCAGACCGTGGGGTCTTCCAGAGCCGACTCGACTTCCTTCAACTTCGATGCTTTGGCATCGTAGTCAAAGATACCTCCGGAGCTCGACCACGCGTGTGGTCAGGTCTTCGAGCTTTGATCGGATGGCGTTGCTGCGTTCGGCTTCCATGGGGTGTTCCTGCGGTCAATGTCAAAACCGCGATTTTCTCACGCCATGTCGCTGCAAACGGCGGCGCCGTTCAAAAGCGCCAGGTGGTGCCGAACATCACCGCAGCGGTGCCCAGCAACTGGATCTCGAGCGTGCTCTTGGGTGACAGGCGGTATCCGATGGCCGGAATGACCACGGGTGAGAAGCCGCCCACGTTCAGCGGAACCTTGTTCTTGTACTCGTCCACATAGCCGTAAATGATGCCCGCGCTCACGGACACATAGAGCTGCGGTTGGGCCCGCCAGAAACCGGGCCAGCTCTTGCCCACGAATGCATAAGCCGAGGGCTGGCCGAACGAATTTCTGAACAGGCTGAAACCGCAGTAGCGGTTGTTGGGTAGCAACCGGCTCACGCTGACCGCGTACACCTGTTCGTGTTCGCTGTCGGGTGTCCAGTGGTGCGTGTAGGGCGAGAAGAAGGCCTCGTAGCGGGGAGCGTTGGGCTCGGCGCTGGCCGGTTGGTCGTAGCCGGGGCACAAGTCCCAGTCGCCTGCCAGGACGGGTGCGCTCAGCAGAATGCCCGCCGCAGCGACGGCCACGGCATGCCTGGGAAAGGTATGGGGAAAAAATTTCATGCCGCGGAGTATGCCTGCCCGCCCATTGCGCAACGGTACGCGGTGTGCAGCAACCCGCAGTTGCCGCCAGACGCGCTTAGCGGGGACGGCCCAGAAATGTCTCGATCAAACGCGCCAGTTCGGCCGGCTGGTCGTGGTGCACCATGTGGCCCGCTGCCTGCACCACCGCGCTCTCCAGCTGCGGCACGGCGCGGATGCGCTCCAGGTACTGCGCCAGCGTGTAGCTGCCTTTCCACCATTGGCCCAGGCTGTCGTCACCAGCCGTCACCGACAGCACCGGTGCCGTGATGCGGCGGTAAATTTCGAGAGCTTCGTCCAGCCGGTAGATGTGCGCGCTCGTCACCTTGTGGGCTGCGTCGCCCAGGATCTCCCACTCGCCTTGCGCATTGGGCGCGGCCCATTGCCGGGCCAGCCAGTCGGCCTTGTCTTGCGCCAGCCGTGGGTTGGTCTTCATGAGCCGGCGCGCCACACCATCGGCGTCGGGGTAGCTCTTGAGGGCCTTGCCGCCGCGCTGCACGGTCTTGATCTCATCCATCCACTGCGCGTAGCGGCCGGGCGCCTGCGCGGGCCGCGTCTCGGGCATGCCGAAGCCTTCGAGGTTGACCAGGTGTTCGATGCGCTGCGGCCGAACACCCGCATACATCATGGCGATGTTGCCGCCCATGCTGTGGCCCACCAGATCGATCGTGCGTTCGCCCATGTAGTGATCGAGCAAGGCGTCGAGATCGGCCATGTAGTCGGGGAACCAGTAGCTGTCGACCGACGGACCTTCGAGTTTGGTGTGGCCGAAGCCGCGCCAGTCGGGCGCGATGATCCAGCGTTCGGCCTGCAAGGCGTCCACCACGAACTGCCACGATGCGGCCACATCCATCCAGCCGTGCACCAGCACCAGCGGCGCCACGCTGTCGCTGCGCTCGCCCCACACGCGAACGTGGTAGTTCAGGTTGCGGACCGGGACGAATTCGCTGCGTGAGGCTCTCAGTGCTTGGTACATTCATCGGATCATAAAGAACGAGACCGAGACAACCATGCGCCCGAGTCAAGCCAGAGACAAGACCGACAAGCCCCTGGACCTGTACGACATGCTGCACAGCCGCTTTGGCTGGCACGTGCCCGAACACTTCAACATGGCGCAGGTGTGCATGCGGCGTTGGGCCGAAGATCCAGCGCATGCTGGAGATGGGGCCGTCGTCGCCTGCGCGCCGGGCCAGAGCGATCAGGTCCACAGCTACGCCGACTTGCTCGACCAGGCGAACCGCCTGTCCAACGCACTGGCCGCACTCGGCGTGCAACGCGGTGACCGTGTGGCCATCGTGCTGCCGCAACGCTTCGAAACCGCGGTGGCCTACATGGCGGTGCTGCAGATGGGGGCCGTGGGCATGCCGCTGTCGCAGCTCTTTGGACCTGAAGCGCTGGAGTTTCGCTTGCAAGACAGCGAAGCGGTGGTGGCCATTTGCGACCAGCCCTCGTTGCCCGCCCTGCTGGGCGTGCGCGACGACTGTCCGCTGCTGCGCTGTGTGATCGGGGTGGACGGCGACGGCACGCCCGAGGGCATGCGCGCCGACCTCGACTGGGCCTCGCTGCTCGCCCAGGAGCCTGCCGATTTCGCACCGGTCAACACGCTGGCCGAGGAGGCCGCGGTGTTGATCTACACCAGTGGCACCACGGGCAATCCGAAAGGCGCACTGATTCCGCACCGCGCACTCATCGGCAACCTCACGGGTTTTGTGTGCAGCCAGAACTGGTTCGGCTTCGATCCGTTTGACGCGAAGCGGAAGTCGAAAGCAGTGTTCTGGTCACCGGCCGACTGGGCCTGGACCGGCGGCCTCATGGACGCGTTGTTGCCCACGCTGTATTTCGGCCGACCCATCGTGGCCTTCAACGGGCGCTTCAGTCCGCAGACCGCGTTTGAATTGATCGAGCGCCACGGTGTCACGCACAGCTTCCTGTTTCCCACTGCGCTCAAGGCCATGATGAAGGCCATCCCGGCGCCGAAGCTGCACTACAAGTTTCAACTGCAGGGCTTGATGAGCGCGGGCGAGGCGGTGGGTGACGCGGTGTTTGCCTGGTGCCAGGACCATCTCGGTGTGACGGTGAACGAGATGTTTGGTCAGACGGAGATCAACTACATCGTGGGCAATTGCGCGCGGCTCTACCCGGCGCGGCCAGGCTCCATGGGCAAGGGCTACCCGGGCCACCGCGTCGCTGTCATCGACGACGCGGGCAACCAGTGCCCGGTGGGCGTGCCGGGCGACGTGGCGGTGCACCGGCTCGATGTGCACGGTGATCCAGACCCCGTGTTTTTTCTGGGCTACTGGAAGAACGACGCATCCACCCGCGCCAAGTACACCGGCGACATGACGAACAGCTGGTGCCGCACGGGAGACCTGGCCACGCGCGACGCCGACGGTTACCTCTGGTATCAGGGCCGTGCCGATGACGTGTTCAAAGCCGCGGGCTACCGCATCGGGCCGAGCGAGATCGAGAACTGTCTGGTGAAGCATCCTGCGGTGGCCAACGCGGCGGTGGTGCCCAAGCCGGACGCCGAGCGTGGCGCCGTGGTGAAGGCCTATGTGGTGTTGGCACCAGGTCATGTGGCGGGCGACGAGCTGGTGAAGCAGTTGCAGGCGCATGTCAAGGGCAAGCTCGCGCCGTACGAGTACCCAAAAGAGATTGAGTTCATCGACGCGCTGCCCATGACCACCACGGGCAAGGTGCAGCGGAGGGTGTTGCGCTTGAAAGAAGAGTCGCGGGCTGCATTGCGCGCCTGAACCTCGTGGGCTCGTGAGCGTTGGCGTTGGTTGTGACGAGTGCCAACGAGGTCATCGGCGGCCAT
>JBKBWW010000059.1:0-20795 GCA_046314475.1 Hydrogenophaga sp. | reverse complement strand
GGCTGCCGCCGCAGTCGGCCTCGATGCCTTTGACGTTGGCGTCCACCGCGGCCTTCATGAGGCTGTCGCCGGGGCGGGCCTGGATGTCTTGCTGCGTTTGGTCGGGGTGGATGAAGCGGATGGAGATCATGGATGTGTTTCAGGTGCGGGCGAAATACTCGCGGCGTTCAAAGTCGGTCTTGTCTTCGGCCTGCGCGTGGCGCTCGATCTCGCTGCGTTTGACGCGGCAGAAATGGTGCACCACGTCGCGTCCCAAACCCGCGGACAAGGCCGCGTCGGCTTCCAGCGCCTGCAGACCTTCGGGCAGCGAGGTCGGTATTTTCTCGCTGCCGTCAGCGTAGGGCGTTTCGCTTGCGGGTGGTGGCTGCAAGTGGTTGTGCAAGCCGTCGAGCCCTGCGTGGATCTGTGCGGCCATGTAGAGATACGGGTTGGCCGCAGGTTCACCAATGCGGTTTTCGATGCGCGTGGCCTGGTCTCCCGCACCACCCACCACGCGCAGCATGGCGCCGCGGTTGTCGCGGCCCCACAGCACGGCTTGCGGGGCCAGCGCGTTGGGGCGGAAGCGCGCAAAGCCGTTGATGGTGGGCGTGCACAGCGGGGTCATGCCGCGCGCGTGCGCCAGCAGACCGGCGAGCCAGTGGCTCGCCACATCCGACAGGGTGTGCCGCGCGTCCAGCGGCGTGGTGTCGGGCGCGGGGGCGTCGCGCATGCAGGCGTTGCGCCCGGTCTTCAGGTTCACCAGCGACTGGTGCAGGTGCCAGCCGCTGGACATGATGTGCGGGAACGGCGGGCGGCACATGAAGGTGGCGTGGTACCCGGCGCGGCGCAGCGCCTGGCGCACGCCATTGCGGAACAGCACCATCTGGTCGGCGGCGGCGAGTGCGTCGGTGGCGTCGAACACGGCTTCCACTTGGCTCGGGCCGAGTTCGATCTCGATCGATTGCAGCGGCAGGCCCAGCGCCTGCGCGGTGCGCTGCACGATGCGCAGCGGCTCGTCGCTCATGTCCACCATGGCCTCGGCCTGCAGGTTGTAGCCGGGGTGGATCATCTCCACCGCGGGCGGCAGGCCGGGCCAGCCCGCGAGTTCGGGGTCGAGCTGTGGCCGGGCGTCGGTGATTCGGTAGATGTGGAACTCGACCTCCAGCCCGGTCTTCAGGCCGTAGCCCGCGTCAGCCAGCCGCGCGAGTGCGTTTTGCAGCACGCGCCGGGTGTCGATGGGCACGGGTGTGCCATCGGCAAACCAGGGCTGGCAGCGCAGCCAGCCGGTGTGGGGCGCCCACGGCAGCTCGGTGAAGCTTTCCGGGTCGGGCAACAACATGAGGTTGGCCGCGCCGGCAAAGCCGGGCAGGTCGTCCGCGCCGCCGGGCTCGAACACCTTCCACGCGGTGCGGTCAGCCGTGTCCTTTAGCATCAGCGTGCCCACCATGCCCACGCCGTCCTGCAAGGCGCGCATGGCCGCCGTGGCGGTGAGGGTCTTGCCGCGCAACATGCCGTGGGTGTCGCACCAAGCCATGCGCACGAGATCGACGCCGCTGGCTTCGATGCGTTTGATCAGGCGCACGCAGGCGGCCTCGCGGGCGGCGGTGTGGATGCCGCAGCGTTCGGCGAAGTGGGTCATTTCGCAGCCACGGTTTCTGCAGCGCCAGCGTGCCAGGGCGCGCCCTCGCGTCTTGTGCGCACCGCGTCTTGCCACCAGTCTTGCCAGCCTTGTGCGGGGGCGATGCCGTCCACCGTGCCGGGGCCGCTGATCTGCTCGTGCAAAGCAGGGTCGGCGATGCCCGGGGCTGTGCCACCTTGTTCCACCGTGTCGATGGCTTGCTGCAGCATGCGCCGGTTGGCCATGATCACCTTGTCTGTTGTGCCCAGGTGCTCCCGCGTGCGGTCCTGGATGGCGCCCATGCTCTCGCAGGCCCACTGGTCGTGCACGTTGATGTCGTCCTCGCCCATGCCCAGGTAGGTGCGGGT
The DNA here is from genome assembly GCA_046314475.1 of Hydrogenophaga sp. Lineage (GTDB taxonomy): Bacteria > Pseudomonadota > Gammaproteobacteria > Burkholderiales > Burkholderiaceae_C > Hydrogenophaga. Next base: position 18,830 of record JBKBWW010000059.1, on the reverse strand, counting down.
TTGCTGCTCCTCTGCGTTGAAGCCCCAGTTGTTGTGGCGGCCGGTCTTCGGCTTGTAGTCGGGCAGGGTCACAGCGGCCAGGCGCGGCGCGCGCATGGCTTCCTTGTCCACTGGAGTCGTGAAACTGGTGAAAAACGCAAACCAATAGTTGTGGGTGTCGTCCACCGGCACGTGCATCTGCGTGATCGTCATGGTCTCGGAGAGCGGGATCACGAAGGTCTGCGGAAACACGGCGTGGGTCACGCGCACGTGGGTGAGTTCGTGGGTCATGGGCCGCAGCGCGGTGAGCTGCAGGCCGTGGGCTTGGGCTTCGAACGAAATCAACGGTTGGCCGAACTCGCGCATCACACGCGTCATGGGCCAGCGCTCGCCAGCCACGTCACCCGCGCTCGCGCCACGAAACTGTTTGCCGTAGCTGTCGTCCAGCGACGCGTCGTTGAAGAAGCGGTGCAGGTACGAGGCGTGAGCCGGGTCGATGCCGACCTCGAACGCCTGGAGCCAGTTGCAGTTCCACAGGCCCTTGAAGGCGAAGGTGTGTGAGGCCGGGGCGTTGAAACAGTCCAGCGCGGGGAAGGGCGACGGGGTCTGGCCTTCGGGGCCGAACCAGCCGAACAGCACGCCGCTTTTTTCCACCAGCGGGTAGCTGCGTTGCTGGATGCGGGTGCAGAGCGTGCTGCCGGCGGGCTCGCCCGGGGTTTCGATGCACTGGCCGGTGGTGTCGAACTTCCAGCCGTGAAACGGGCAGCGCAGACCATCACCCTCGTTGCGGCCAAAGGCGAGGTCGGCGCCGCGGTGCGGGCAGTCGCGATCGAGCAGGCCGTAGCTGCCTTGGGCATTGCGGAACAGCACGAAGTCTTGCCCGAGCACGCGCACCGCCTTGACCGGGCGCACGGCCATGGACGGGTCCAGCGCGGGGTCGAATTCGTCGAGCAGGGCGACCGGTTGCCAGTAGCGGCGCAGCAAGTCACCCCCGGGGGTGCGGGGGCCGACCTGGGTCAGGCGCTGGTTGAGTTCGGCTTTCATGGGGGCTCCGGTGTGTGGTGTTAAAACGGTATCCCGTTTATTTAATTCAGTGTACAGTTTGCGCCATGAGCCTGCAAGACACCGTTTTGATGCAACTGCGCGACCTGATCCTGAGCGGCCAGTTCGAGCCCGGGCACCGGCTGGCCGAGCAGCAGCTCGCCGAGCGGCTGGGCGCTTCGCGCACCCCCGTGCGCGCCGCGCTCGTGACGCTGGAGCAAGAGGGTCTGGTGGAAGCCAACGAGACCGGCAAATACCTGGTGCGCCAGTTCACCGCGCAGGAAGTGACCGATGCGATTGCGGTGCGCGGCCACTTGGAGGGCATGGCCGCGCGGCTGGTGGCCGAACACGGCGTGTCGCGCCAGTTGCAGGGGCAGTTGCAGGGCTGTCTGGACGAAGGCGACCGGCTGCTGACTGAGAGCCCGCTGACCATCGAGAGCTACGCGGCCTATGCGGTGATGAACGACCGCTTCCACGCGCTGCTGCTGGAGGCGTGCGGCAACCGCGCCCTGCAACGCGCTGTCGCCCTCAACGACAAGCTGCCGTTCGCGCCGGCCTCGGCCATGCTGCCCATGCAGGGCACGGTGGCACTCGACCGCGACTGGATGCTCTACGCGCACCGCCAGCACCACATGTTGTTCAACGCCTTGCAGCGCGGCGAAGGCGCACGCGCGCAGGCGCTGGCGGTGGAGCACACCGAGGTGGCGCAGATGAACATGCGCCTGGCGCTGGAGCGTCGCGCCGAGTCGGAGCGTGTCATGCCGGTCATGCGCCTCGTGGTGGGCTGACATGGTGCCGGTGTATCGTGCCGGCCATGAAGAACACGAACCACCAGGGCACGCTGTTGTGCTTTGAAGACGAAGAGGGCATTGCGCGCACCGCGGCCGAGGCTGCCGGATACGCGCTGGCGGTGATCGAATGCCACCGCTTCCCCGATGGAGAGTCTCGGCTGCGCCTGCCCGCCAAATTGCCCGGGCGCGTGGTGCTCTGGCGTGGCCTGCAGCAGCCCAACGAAAAGTTGCTCGAAGTGCTGCTCGCCGCGCAAACCGCCCGCCGGCTGGGTGCGAAACACCTCACGTTGGTGTCGCCGTACATGGCCTACATGCGCCAGGACATCGAGTTCAACCCGGGCGAGGCCATCAGCCAGCGCATCGTGGGCGGCTTTCTGGCCGGCCTGTTCGACGCCATCATCACCATCGACCCGCACCTGCACCGTGTGGCCACGCTGCATGAGGCCATGCCGGTGAAAGACGCGATTGCGCTCAGCGGTGCGCCGCTGCTGGCCGAGCACATTGCCACCCAACGCCAGCACCCGCTGCTCATGGGGCCCGACGAAGAAGCGCTGCAGTGGGTGGCACTGGCTGCAACGCGCCACGGTTGGGACCATGCGGTGTGCCGCAAGACGCGCCATGGCGATCGCGACGTGGACATCGAACTGCCCGAGCTGCCGGTGGCCGGCCGTGTGGTGGTGCTGATGGACGATGTGGCGAGCTCGGGCCACACGCTGGCGCGCGCGGCGGTGAAGCTGCGCGCAGCGGGTGCGGTGTCGGTGGATGTGGCGGTCACACACGCGCTGTTTGCCCCGGGCGCAGTGCAGCTGGTGCGCAGCTCGGGGGTGGGTGAAATCTGGAGCACCGACTGCATTTCGCATCCGTCAAACGCCGTGAGCATCGTCCCTGAGGTGGTGAGGTCATTGGAGGGCCTGGGCGTCTCGATCGGGTGAGCCGCGCAGAATCCGGGTTTTCCCTAGCGTCCCCATGGGCGCTTTTCTTCCCGTACCCGGAACCTCTCACATGGCATCACTGTTCGAACCCACCACCGCTGGCAGCATTTCGCTGGCCAACCGCATCGTCATGGCCCCGCTCACGCGCAACCGCGCGCCCAACGCCGTGCCCACGCCCCTCATGGCCACTTACTACCAGCAACGCGCCAGCGCCGGCCTGCTCATCACCGAAGCCACCGCCATCAGCCACCAGGGCCAGGGTTACGCCGACGTGCCCGGGCTGTACGCCCCTGAGCAGATCACCGGCTGGAAGGCCGTGACCGCTGCAGTGCACGCCGCCGGCGGAAAGATCGTCACCCAGCTGTGGCACGTGGGCCGTGTTTCACACGTTGACCTGCAGCCCAACGGTGCATCGCCGGTGGCACCCTCGGCCATTGCGGCCAAGACCAAGACCGTGCTGCTCAAAGACGGCGCCCCCGTGTTCGTGGAGACCTCGGTGCCGCGGGCGCTGGAGCTCAGCGAGCTGCCCGGCATCGTGAACGACTACCGCAAGGCCGCGCTGGCTGCCATCGAAGCCGGCTTTGACGGTGTGGAAATCCACGCCGCCAACGGCTATTTGATCGACCAGTTCCTAAAGACCGGGAGCAACCAGCGCACCGACGCTTACGGCGGCAGCATCGAGAACCGCGCCCGTTTGTTGGTGGAGGTGGTGAAGGCCGTCACCGACGCCATTGGCGCCGACCGCACCGGCATCCGCCTCTCGCCCGTGACACCTGCCAACGACGTGATCGACGCCGATCCGCAGCCGCTGTTCACCCATGTGATGAAGGAACTCGCGAAGTTCGACCTGGCCTATGTGCACTTCATCGAAGGCGCCACCGGCGGCCCGCGCGAACTGGCCGACCGCCCGTTCGACTACGACGCCCTGCGCGCGACGTACCACGCAGCCGGCGGCAAGGCGGCCTGGATGGTGAACAACGGCTACGACCTGCCGATGGCCAAGGATGCTGTGAACGACGGTGCCGATCTGGTGGCCTTCGGCAAGACCTACATTGCCAACCCCGACCTGGTGGCGCGCCTGCAGCAGGGTGGCCCGTTCAACGAGCCGGACAACAAGACCTTCTACGGCGGCGGCGCCGAGGGTTACACCGACTACCCCGCACTGGCCGCCTGATACGCATGCACCGCCACATCGGCGGTGCATGTGCACTGGGTTCAACGCAGTTTGGCGTTGGCCTGCACCTGCTGTTTGAGCTGCTCGGACAACTGCGCGGCAGCACGCCGCCCCGCCAAGCCGAAATCGCTTTTGAATTCTGCGAACTCGGCGGTTCCGTTGCCCTGGGCCTTCACCGTGGTCACGGCTTTGCCCTCGGGGTCGCTGACCTCACACGTCAGATCGATGCCGAACTTCGTGGGTGGCCAGGTGAACAACGACGGCGACTCGGTGGTGGTGGTGATGCTGGGTGAGAACACATGGCTCACACCGAAAGCGGCAATGGCCTCACGGTCGCTTGCCGACTTCACCACAAACACGTCCGAATACACCGCGCGCAGCGCATCGCGAATTGACTTCTCCAGGTCGCGGTAGGGGAAGTAGCTCACCTTGTCGCCCCCACCGCCCGCAGTGATGACTTCCTTACCCCGGTCCGCGTCGGTCATGACGTAGGCGACCTTTTTCGGATTGAGCCCGGCTTCATTGCGCACAGGGGTTTCCAGCGGACTGATGCCGATGGGATGGGCGCAGGCGGCCAGCAGGGCCACCAGTGCGGCTGCGACGGGAATGCGCCAGAAGTTCTGAAAAGACATGGATTGCTTTCGTTTCAAGTTCAAGGTTTGACGGCGGTGATGAAGGCGGGATCGGCGTAAATCGTCTGCAGCAGCGAGCGCACCAGTCGGGGGTATTCGCTCTGGCCCTTGGGCACAGCCACCGCAGCGGCAAAGCTCGACTCGAACTGCGTCTTCGCGCTGTAGATCTTGTCGTGCACCGTCTGCCCGCGCTTGATCACGCTCAAGCGCACCTCCATGACGCCTTCGCCGGTGTTGATGCCGGACACGTCGATGTCGTTCTTCAGCAGCGTGGCGTCAATGCGTGTTTCGGCTTTGGGGTCGAGCACCCGAAGTTCGGTCAGGTCGGAGCGGATGGCGTCTTCCAGGTACTGGGCAAACGAGCCGGTGGACGACACGAAGGGCGCACCACGCAGGGTGATCTTGTTGACCGGCGCCTCGGGGCTGCGGGGCTGGAATTCACCCACGGCGACCTTGCCCAGCTGGGCCATCTTGAGCCGGTCGATGCTTGGGTAGTCTGGACTGTAAGTGGGGGCCACGAACGAGGCGCAACCGGTCAATGCGACCGCCGTGAAGGCCAGTGCGACCATGCGTAGTTTCATGTTGTCTCTCTTGTTTCTGATAGATGCACATGCACCGCGCAGCACTATACCCATCGGCGCAGGCCTCGCCTGGATACCTCCCACCGTTTATCCTCAGACCCATGAAGCTCTACAACTATTTCCGATCCTCGGCCTCGTTTCGTGTGCGCATCGCGCTGGCGCTCAAGGGCCTCGACTACGAATACCACTCGGTCCACCTGGCCAAAGGTGAGCACAAGCTGGCGGCCTACACCGACATCGCCGTCGAAGGCCTGGTGCCCTTGCTCGAACTCGATGACGGCACGCGGCTGACGCAGTCGATGGCGATCATCGAGTTCCTTGACGAGCTTCATCCAACGCCAGCCCTGCTGCCGGCCGATGCGCTGGGCCGCGCGCGGGTGCGGGCGCTGGCGCAGATCATTGCCTGCGAGATCCACCCCATCAACAACCTGCGCGTGCTCAAGTACCTGAGCAAGGACCTCAAGGTCGACGAAGACACCAAGAACACCTGGTACCGCCACTGGGTGCGCAGCGGGCTCGAATCGTTCGAGCGCCAGCTGGCCTTGCAAGCGCCGAGTACCTATTGCTTTGGTGAAACTCCAACACTGGCCGACTGCTGCCTGGTGCCGCAGATCTTCAATGGCCAGCGTTTCAACGTCGACTTCTCGGGCTTGCCGCGCACGATGGCCGCGTTCGACGCCTGCATGAAGCACCCCGCGTTCCAGAAGGCGCAGCCCTCGGCCTGCCCGGACGCAGAAGCCTGATGTCCTCCAGCTGGTTCGCTCCCGATTGGCCAGCGCCAGCGGGTGTGCGAGCGCTGTGCACCACGCGTGAGGGCGGTGTGTCGGTGGCGCCGTTCGACAGCTTCAACCTGGGCGACCACGTGCGCGACGTGCCCCTGGCTGTGGCGGGCAACCGCGAGCGGCTCGCGGCGCTCACCGCGCCCGCGCGCCCTGTGTTCCTGCAGCAGGTGCATGGCACGCAGATCGTGCGGCTCGCGCCCGGCATGCCCGATGGCGCAGTGGCCGATGCTTGCGTGGTGCAAGGACCGGGCGTTGCCGCCACCATCATGGTGGCCGATTGCCTGCCGGTGCTGTTTGCACACGCTTCGGGCACCGCGGTGGCCGCGGCACACGCGGGCTGGCGCGGCCTGGTTGATGGCGTGCTCGAGGTCACCGCGCGCGCGTTGTGCAACGCCGCGGGCGAGGGCGAACTCATGGCCTGGCTCGGCCCCTGCATCGGGCCAAAAGCGTTTGAAGTCGGCGCCGAGGTGTGCGAGGCATTTGTGGCGGTTGACCACGAAGCCGCAGCGCATTTCTGGCCGCTTGGCAAGGGCAAGTTCCTGGCCGATCTGCCTGCGTTGGCTCGGCGGCGGCTTCGGGCGGTGGGCATCACCAACGTGCACGGCAACGACGGCAGCGCCGCATGGTGCACGGTCACGCAGGTTTCAAGGTTCTTTTCGCACCGACGCGACGCCGCCATCCTCGGGAGCACCGGGCGCATGGCCGCCTGCGTCTGGATCGACTGAGGCTGTTGCGGCAGGCGCTGCGTTGGCCGCCAGCCGCGCCATCTGCGCCTGGTGTTCGGCGGCTTCGCGTGCCTTGATCTGCTTGCGCCGCGCGGGTGTCCTCATCAGGTAAACCACCAGTATCACGGGCAGCAGACCGTAGAGAAAAAAGGTCACAATGGCTCCAAGGACCGAGCCTGTGGTGTTGGTCGCCTCGGCCACCGACATCATCAGAACAACATACATCCAACCAATCACGACCAGGTACACAGCGATCCTTGCAGGCCGGGGAAAAAGCGTCAGTCTGCTGGAAGCCGCCACACAGATACTTGAGAAAAGCCGGACATCTTCTCCCACGCCGGGAATGATAGGCCGCACACAAAAACACAGGAGACCAGCATGACATCGGGCAAAACCCCACCCACCGACTGGCTGGAGACCGCAAATCAGTTCCAGCAAAACCTCATCCAACAGTGGACCCAGGTGGCCCAGGCCTTCCCCGGGGCCGCAGCCGCCCCGCAGGCCGGCGCCAACGATCCGTTTGCCGCGTTCAAGGCCTTCATGCCGCAGGCGGGTGCGGCCAACCCGTTCGGCATGGCCATGCCCACCGCGGGCGCCTCGTTCCCCGGCATGCCCGCGATGCCGGCCATGCCCGGCATGGGCGACATGTTCAAGAACGCGTCGGGTCAGCAGGTCAGTTTTGATCCCGCGAAGCTGCTCGAGATCCAGAACCAGTACCTGAAAGACGTGACCGGCCTGTGGAACCAGGGCCCGTCCGTGAAGCCCGAAGGCGATCGGCGCTTTGCGTCCGATGCCTGGGCCAGCAACCCCATGGCGGCGTTCTCGGCCGCGGCTTACCTGCTCAACGCTCGCACGCTCATGGCCCTGGCCGACGCGGTGCAGGGCGATGCCAAGACACGCACCCGCGTGCGCTTCGCGGTGCAGCAGTGGATCGACGCCAGTGCACCGAGCAACTTCCTTGCCTTCAATGCCGAAGCGCAGAAGAAGGCCATCGACACCCAGGGCGAGAGCATCGCCAAGGGCATGGCCAACCTGCTGCACGACATGAAGCAGGGCCATGTGTCCATGACCGACGAGAGCGTGTTCGAAGTGGGCAAGAACGTGGCCACCACCGAAGGCGCGGTGGTGTTCGAGAACGAGCTGTTCCAGCTGATCGAATACAAGCCTCTCACGCCCAAGGTGTATGAGCGGCCGTTCCTGCTGGTGCCGCCTTGCATCAACAAGTTCTACATCCTCGATCTGCAGCCCGAAAACTCGCTGATCCGCTACTGTGTGGAACAGGGCCACCGCACCTTTGTGGTGAGCTGGCGCAACCCCGACGAATCGCTGGCCCAGGCCACCTGGGACCAGTACATCGAAGACGCGGTGATCAAGGCCATCGACGTCACGCAAGACATCACCGGGACTGAGACCATCAACGCGCTGGGCTTCTGCGTGGGCGGCACCATGCTGGGCACCGCGCTGGCGGTGCTGGCCGCGCGCGGTGAAGAGCCGGTGAACTGTGCGACCTTCCTCACCACGCTGCTGGACTTCACCGACACCGGCATCCTCGACGTGTTCATCGACGAGAACTTCGTCAAGTACCGCGAGGCGCAGTTCGCCCAGGGCGGCCTCATGCCCGGGCGCGACCTGGCCACCACCTTCAGCTTCCTGCGGCCCAACGACCTGGTGTGGAACTACGTGGTGGGCAACTACCTCAAGGGCGAGACGCCACCCCCGTTCGACCTGCTGTATTGGAACTCCGACAGCACCAACCTGCCAGGCCCGTACTACGCGCTTTACTTGCGCCAGATGTACCTGGAGAACAACCTGATCAAGCCCGGCAAGATGACCGTGTGTGGCGAGAAGATCGACTTCCGCCAAGTCAAGCTGCCGGTCTACATCTACGGCTCGCGCGAAGACCACATCGTGCCGATTGGCGGTGCCTACGCGAGCACCCAGGTGTTCCCGGGCAAGAAGCGTTTCGTGATGGGCGCCTCGGGCCACATCGCCGGCGTGATCAATCCGGCGAGCAAGAAGAAGCGCAGCCACTGGATCGGCTCGGCCTCGAAGTTCCCGAAAGACGTGAACGAGTGGATCGCCAGCGCCGCCGAACAGCCCGGCAGCTGGTGGACCGACTGGGCTGCCTGGCTCAAGCCGCAGGCTGGCAAACAAATTGCTGCGCCCAAGACCTATGGCAAGGGCAAGAGTTACACCGCCATCGAGCCCGCACCGGGCCGTTACGTCAAAGCCAAGGCTTGACCCCGAATTTTTTCAGCACAACAAGGAGCAAACCCATGGAAGACATCGTCATCGTTTCAGCCGCCCGCACCGCCGTCGGCAAGTTCGGCGGCTCGCTCGCCAAAGTCCCCGCCACCGAGCTCGGCAGCATCGTCATCAAGGCCATGCTGGAGCGCAGTGGCTTGCCCGCCGACGTGATCGGTGAAGTGATCATGGGCCAGGTGCTGGCCGCAGGCGTGGGCCAGAACCCGGCGCGCCAGGCCATGATGAAGGCCGGTGTGGCCAAGGAAACCCCGGCGCTGACCATCAACGCTGTGTGCGGCTCCGGCCTCAAGGCCGTGATGCTCGCCGCGCAGGCCGTGGCCTGGGGCGACAGCGAGATCGTGATCGCCGGTGGCCAGGAAAACATGAGCGCCAGCCCGCACGTGCTCAACGGCAGCCGCGACGGCCAGCGCATGGGCGACTGGAAAATGATCGACACCATGATCGTCGACGGCCTGTGGGATGTGTACAACCAGTACCACATGGGCATCACCGCGGAGAACGTGGCCAAGGCCCACGCCATCACGCGCGACATGCAGGACGCGCTCGCCCTGGGCAGCCAGCAAAAGGCCAGCGCAGCGCAAGACGCCGGCAAGTTCAAGGACGAGATCGTCGGCGTGAGCATTCCGCAGCGCAAGGGCGACCCGGTGGTGTTCGACGCCGACGAGTTCATCAACAAGAAGACCAACGCCGAAGCCCTGGCCGGTCTGCGCCCCGCGTTCGACAAGGCCGGTTCGGTGACCGCCGGCAACGCCTCGGGCCTGAACGACGGCGCCGCCGCCGTCATGGTGATGACCGCCAAGAAGGCCGCTGCGCTGGGCCTCAAGCCGCTGGCGCGCATCGCCGCGTTCGGCACCAGTGGCCTGGACCCGGCCACCATGGGCATGGGCCCGGTGCCCGCCACCCAGAAGGCACTGACGCGCGCCGGCTGGAAAGCGGCCGACGTGGACCTGTTTGAGCTCAACGAAGCCTTCGCGGCCCAGGCCTGCGCGGTCAACAAGGCGCTGGACATCGACCCCGCGCGCGTGAACGTCAACGGCGGTGCGATCGCGATCGGTCACCCCATCGGTGCGTCCGGTTGCCGCATCCTGGTGACGCTGCTGCACGAAATGGCCCGACGCGACGCGAAAAAGGGTGTTGCTGCGCTGTGTATCGGCGGCGGCATGGGGGTTTCCCTCGCGGTCGAACGCTGATTTGCCGGTAGATTCAAAAGCGTGATGCAGGGCCACGTGCGCCCTGCAAACCAACACACACAAACCAGAGGAGAACCCCCAATGAGTCAAAAAGTAGCGTACGTCACCGGTGGCATGGGTGGCATTGGAACTGCCATCTGCCAGCGTCTGCACAAAGAGGGCTTCAAGGTCATCGCCGGCTGCGGGCCCACGCGCGATTTCACCAAATGGCTGGACGAGCAGCAGGCGTTGGGCTTCACGTTTCACGCCTCGGTTGGCAATGTGGGCGACTGGGACTCAACGGTTGAGGCTTTCGCCAAGACCAAGGCCGAGCATGGCAGCATCGACGTGCTGGTCAACAACGCCGGCATCACCAAGGACCGCATGTTCCTCAAGATGAGCCGGGAAGACTGGGCCGCCGTCATGAACACCAACCTTGACTCCATGTTCAACGTGACCAAACAGGTGGTCGGTGACATGGTGGAAAAAGGCTGGGGCCGCATCATCAACATCTCGTCGGTCAACGGCGAAAAAGGCCAGGCTGGCCAGACCAACTACTCGGCGGCCAAGGCCGGCATGCACGGCTTCTCGATGGCGCTGGCGCAGGAGATGGCGACCAAAGGCGTGACGGTCAACACCGTGAGCCCAGGTTACATCGGCACCGACATGGTCAACGCCATCCGCCCCGACGTGCTGGAGAAGATTGTGGCCACGGTGCCGGTCAAACGACTGGGCAAGCCCAGTGAGATCGCCTCCATCATCGCTTGGCTGGCGTCGGAAGAGGGTGGCTATGCCACCGGAGCCGACTTCTCGGTCAACGGTGGACTGCACATGGGCTGAACCCGCCCGGTGCCGACGACCAACCCCGCTGCGGCGGGGTTTTTTGTGGGCGTTTAAGGGGTGTTTTCCCCCGATTGACCCTGCCGGCCTGCGGATACATTGCCAGCATGTACAAACCCTTGCCCCTGGACTCCCTGGCGCTCAACCAGCCGGTGCCCGTGAACATCTGGGACCCCAAGGGCGTGCTGTTGCTGCGCAAGGGCGAGCACATCACCTCCGAGCAGCACCGCGGCCTGCTCATGCTGCACACGCCCATGGTGCTGGCTGCCGACTGGCAGGCCTGGAGCTACAGCTACACCGCCGCGCTGGACCGCATGGTGCGCGGCAACGAATCGCTCAGCCGCATCGCCGCGCTCGATGCCATGGTGCCGGTGCAGGAGAAGAAGGAAGACCGAGACGACCTGCCGCCCACCGAAGCCTGGCCGGACATCCACGCCGCTCTGTCCACGCTGCTGCACCAGGGCGCAGAAGCCACGTCGTTCACGGAACGCCTTGAGCGCTTGGAGGCCAGGGCCGGCAAGCTCTGGCGCGAGCACCCGGACGAAAGCTTCATGGTGCTCGTCCAGCTCTTGTTCGACCTGCGCATGCACTACAGCACCACACACGCCTTGCTCGCGGCCGGCTTGTGTGCCTTGGTCGCACCGTCGGCCGGCTTGTCCGAGGCCGATCAACATCCCCTGCAGCGCGCGGCCTTGACGATGAGCATCGCCATGACGCGTGCCCACGACGACATGGCGCGCCAGGAAGCCCCGTTGACGGACTTGCAGCGCAAGACCGTGCGCGAGCACCCGCAGCGCAGCGCCGAGGTGCTGCGCCGCCTCGGTGTGGTGGATGCACAGTGGCTGCAGCTGGTGGAAGAGCACCACGAACGCCCCGACGGCCAGGGCTACCCGGTCGGCAAAGCGGTTGGTGGCGATGCCCACCGCCTGTTGCAGATGGCCGATGTGTACGTGGCCTGCATCAGCCCGCGCAAAAGCCGGGGGGCGCTGCTCTCGCAGCAGGTCGCGCGCGAGCTCTACCTGGGGCCCGATCAACGGCCCGACCCGCTGGGCGCCTTGTTCGTCAAGAACATCGGCTTCTACCCGCCGGGCAGCTATGTGCGCCTGGCCAGTGGCGAACTGGCGGTGGTGGCGCGCCGCGGCGCCAAGGCCAATGCCCCGGCGGTGTTCGCCATCGTCGGCCGGCAAGGCCTGCCGCTGGGCGAGCCCACCTTGCGCGACACCGCCGACCCCGCCTTTGAAGTCAAGGCGAGCCTGGCGCCGGGTGACGTGAAGGTGACCGTCAGCGTGGCCAAACTGCTGGGGCGCCATTGAGGACTTGGGCGTCGCGGTACAGTCTGTCGTCCTGTCCCTGAGCCCTGTGAGCGACGCCGCCCCGATGATTGAAGACCGCCCCAACCACCCACCAACCAACCCATGGCGCCTCTCGGTCGCGCCCATGATGGACTGGACCGACCGGCATTGCCGCTACCTGCACCGCCTGCTGACCAAGAACACCTTGCTCTACACCGAGATGGTGACCACCGGCGCGCTGGCGCACGGCAGTGTGCAGCGGCACCTGCGGTTCAACGCCGAGGAGCATCCCGTGGCCTTGCAACTCGGTGGCAGCGACGCGGTCGAGCTGGCCATGGCCGCAAAGCTGGGCGAAGACTGGGGCTATGACGAGATCAACCTCAACTGCGGCTGCCCGAGCGACCGGGTGCAGCGCGGTGCGTTTGGCGCCTGCCTCATGGCCGAGCCGCAGACGGTGGCCGATGGCGTGAAGGCCATGGTGGACGCTGTGTCGATTCCGGTGACGGTGAAGCACCGCATCGGCATTGACCGCGTGGAGAGCTACGAGTTTGTGCGCGACTTCGTGGGCACGGTGAGCGAGGCCGGCAGCCAGGTGTTCATGGTGCATGCGCGCAATGCCTGGCTGGACGGCTTGAGCCCCAAGGAAAACCGTGAGGTGCCACCGCTGCGCTACGAGCTGGCCTACCGCCTCAAGCGCGACTTCCCCCACCTCACCATCGGCATCAACGGCGGTATCACCACCAATGCGCAGATCGCCGAGCACTTGCAGCAGGTCGACGGGGTGATGGTGGGGCGCGAGGCCTATCACAACCCCTGGCTGCTCACCTCGTGGGATGAAACCTTCTTCGGCGCCGCGCCCAGCACGATCACGCGCGAAGCGGTGGAAGAGCAGATGGTGAGCTACATGGAGCGCGCGTTTGCCGAAGACGGCTGCCCCTGGTATGCCATTGCGCGCCACATGCTGGGCCTGCGCCACGGGCTGCGCGGCGCACGGCGCTGGCGCCAGATATGGAGCGACCACCGCCTGAAACCCTTGCCGCCGCGCGAGGTCTGGGCCATGGCGCAAGAGAGCATCGAAGCCGAAAGCCGACACGCACCCGCCCCGATGGCGTGACGCCATCCCGTTCTACAAGGTCCTCATGTCTGTTTTGCCCCCGGCGCTCGACGCCGAACGCTTCGAGATCGACACCCCCGCCGGTCGCGTGAGCGCCTACCGAGCATGGCCGGCGTCGGGCGCTGCCAACCTGCCACCGGTGCTGCTGGTGCACAGCGTCAACGCTTCGGGTTCAGCGGCCGAGGTGAAGCCGATGTTCGAACACTGCCGCCGCCGCCGCGCGGTGTACGCGCTGGACCTGCCAGGCTTCGGCTTCTCCGAGCGCAGCGACCGCGTCTACACGCCGCGCCTCATGACCGACGCCATTCACGCGCTGCTGGCGCACATGCGGCAGGCCCACGGGGTGGACACGATCGACGTGCTGGGGGTGTCGCTGGCCAGCGAGTTCGTGGTGCGTGCGCAGCAGGAGGCGCCCCAAACGATTCGCCGCATGGCCCTGGTGAGCCCCACCGGCTTCAGCGGCCCGAAGCGGCGCTACGGCCCGCCCGGCAGCACCTTGTTCCAAGCCTGGTTGTTCAAGATCCTCTCAAAGCCGTTCTGGACCGAAGGCATCTACCGCAACCTCACCCGTCCCAGCGTGATCCGCTACTTTCTGGAGCGCACCTGGGGCTCCAAAAACATCGACGAAGCGCTCTGGCGCTACGACCTTGTGACCACGCGCCAGCCTGGGGCGCGGTTTGCACCGCTGTACTTTGTGTCGGCGGGCCTGTTCAGCCGCGACATCAACACCTTGTACGAGGCCGTCACTTGCCCGGTGTGGGTGAGCATGGCCACGCGGGGTGATTTCACCGACTACCAGGGCAAGGTGACGGTGGAGCATCGGCCCAACTGGCAGTTCCATGCCATCGAAGGCGGCGCCTTGCCGTACTTTGAAGACCTCGCCGCGTTCACCGACAAGCTCGACCCGTTCTGGGGATAGGCGCCGCTGGGGCATTCACGGCCCTGTCAAATTCTGTCGCCAAGCTCGCGCCAGCCAGCCTGCTTCGGGTTGGGTCTCGGGGTCTGTCATGGCGTTTTCCAATCGGCGCAGTTTCATCATTCGTGTGGCGTCGGCGTCTGCCGCGGTGGCCGCGGGCGGCTTGCTCTCGGCCTGCGGTGGTGGTGATGACGATGCGACCCCACCCGCGCGGTTTGACTTCGGCGTGGCCAGCGGCGACCCCTTGGCCGACCGGGTGGTGCTGTGGACGCACGCCGCCCCGGCCAACGGCCAGTCGGCAGTGAGCCTGACCTGGGAAGTGGCGCGCGACGCCGGCTTCACCCAGGTGGTGGCCAGCGGCCAGGTGCAGGCCACCGCAGCGGCGGGCTTCACCGCCAAGGTGGACGCCACCGGCCTGAGCGCCGGGCAGAGCTACTTCTACCGCTTTCGCGAAGGCAGCAACAACTCGCCCGTGGGCCGCACCCGCACCTTGCCGGCTTCGGGCGTGGGCAGCGTGAAGATGGCGGTGTTCAGCTGCGCCAACTACCCCGCGGGCTTCTTCCACGCGTACAGCGAGGCGGTCAACCAGGGCGCCGAGTACGCTGTGCACCTCGGTGACTACATCTACGAATACCCAGCCAACGGCTACGCCTCGAAAGACGCCGTGGCGCTGGGCAGGGTGAGCTCACCCACCAACGAATGCCTGACGCTGGCCGACTACCGCGCCCGCTACGCCCAGTACCGCAGCGACCCCGACCTCAAACGCCTGCACGCCAGCCTGCCCTTCATCGCGGTGTGGGACGACCACGAGATCGCGAACGACGCCTATGTGACCGGTGCCGAGAACCACACCGAAGGCGCGGAGGGCGCGTTCGCCGACCGCGTGGCCGCGGCGCTGAAGGTCTGGCACGAGTGGATGCCGGTCCGCACGCCCTTCATGAGCGACCTGCGCAAGATCTACCGCAGCTTCGACTTCGGCAACCTGCTCTCGCTGCACATGCTGGAGACGCGGCTGCTCGGTCGCGACAAGGGCATTGAGTTGCCCGACCTGGTGAACCCCGCCACGCAGGCGGCTGCGCTCGCCAGCCTGTCGTCCACTTCGCGCCAGATGATGGGTGCCACCCAGCAGACCTGGTTGCAGCAGCAGATGGCGGCGTCCAGCGCCACCTGGCAGGTGCTGGGCCAGCAGGTGCTGATGGCGCGCATGGCGTTTCCGGTGTCCATCCTGCAGGCGCTCGACCCGTCCAACACCGACCCGGTCGCACAGGCCGCCGGGCTGCAGGCCATCAACAACTA
The DNA here is from genome assembly GCA_046314475.1 of Hydrogenophaga sp. Taxonomy (GTDB): domain Bacteria; phylum Pseudomonadota; class Gammaproteobacteria; order Burkholderiales; family Burkholderiaceae_C; genus Hydrogenophaga. The sequence goes on along the minus strand of JBKBWW010000059.1, from coordinate 3,301 downwards.
CCTCACGGCCAAAGCCACACCGCCGGGTTCACGCACACCCACACAACAGGCCTTGCTTGACCCGGCCATCAACCCGCAGCTGGGCTACAACCTGGACGCCTGGGACGGTTACCCGGTGGCGCGCGAGGTGCTGCTGGGCACGGCTGCGACCTTGGGGAGGCGGCTCGTGACTCTGGCCGGCGACACCCACAACGCCTGGCACAGCGACCTGACCTTGCTGAACGGCACCAAGGTGGGCGAAGAGTTCGCCACGCCGGGCGTGAGCTCGCCGGGTCTGGAGGAGTACCTCTCGGCCATTCCACCAGCGCAGGCGGCCGGCATCTTCACCGGTGTGATCGACACGCTGAACTACGCCGACACGTCGCGCCGGGGTTTTCTGCTCATGACGTTCACGCCCACCGCCGCCATCGGTGACTGGTACTTTGTGAACACGGTGAAATCGAGCGCCTACACGGTGGTGAAAGGCCACACGGCCACGTTCAACGCCTGAGCCGGCGTCCGGTTCGACGAGGTCAGGCCGCGGCTTCCAGGCCGCTCTGAAAGTGCTCGCGCATGCGCTGCACCGCCAGCGCGGCGTCGCGCTGCGCCAGGGCGGCCACGATGGCGCGGTGCTCGGCGAGCGACTCTTCGATGCGGCCCGCCTTGAGCAGCGAGTTGTGGCGGTTGAGCTTCATGACCTTGCGCAGGTCGGCCACCATTTGCTCGCGCCAGCGGTTGGAAGCGAGTTCAAGCACGCGCATGTGGAACTGTTCGTTGAGCGCAAAGAACCGGTCGCGCTCGCCAACGGCGGCTTCCAGCGCGTCGTGCAGGGATTGCAGCTCGGCCAGCTCGGCATCGGTGGCGCGTTCGGCCACCACGCCAGTGGCGTCGGATTCGAGCAGCGCCAGCAGGTGGTAGACGTCGGCCAGGTCTTTCTCGGACACTTCGGTCACGTAGGCGCCGCGCCTCACCTTCATCGTCACGAGGCCCTCGGCGGCCAGCACCTTGAGGGCTTCGCGCAGGGGCGTGCGGCTGATGCCGTATTCCTCGGCCAGCTTGAGTTCGTCGATCCAGCTGCCGGGTTCCAGCTCGCGCTGAAAGATGCGCTGGCGCAGCAGTTCGGCTACTTCTTCGTAGAGGGCGCGGGGTGCGAGGGACAGGGCGGACATGGGCGGGATTGTAAGTCGCAAGGAATATTCTGCATCAATAATTATGAATGACGTAAAATCTGCGCCGATCCCGTGTCATTTCAACCATTGCCCGCCATGAGCTCCACAACGCACGACACATCGCCCGAATTCCCAACTGTTCCCCTCGAAGCCTGGGCCAAGGCCGCGCAGAAATCAGCGCCCGGTGGCGACCTCGGCGCGCTGGACTGGGTCACGCCCGACGGCATCCGCGTCAAGCCGCTCTACACCGCCGAAGACACGGCCGGCCTGCCGCACACCAACACCTTGCCGGGCTTCGAGCCCTTCATTCGCGGTCCGCAGGCCACCATGTACGCGGTGCGCCCGTGGACGATCCGCCAGTACGCAGGTTTCTCCACCGCCGAAGAGAGCAACGCGTTCTACCGCAAGGCGCTGGCGGCTGGCGGGCAGGGCGTGAGTGTGGCGTTCGACCTGGCCACCCACCGCGGCTACGACAGCGACCACCCGCGCGTGACCGGCGACGTGGGCAAGGCCGGCGTGGCGATCGACAGCGTGGAAGACATGAAGGTGCTGTTCGACCAGATCCCGCTGGACAAGGTGAGCGTGTCCATGACCATGAACGGCGCGGTGCTGCCTGTGCTCGCGGGCTACGTGGTGGCGGCCGAAGAGCAGGGCGTGGCGCAGGATCAGTTGAGCGGAACGATCCAGAACGACATCCTCAAGGAGTTCATGGTCCGCAACACCTACATCTACCCGCCCGAGCCGTCGATGAAGATCATCGGCGACATCATCGAGTACACGGCCGGCCACATGCCCAAGTTCAACTCGATCTCGATCTCGGGTTATCACATGCAGGAAGCTGGCGCCAACCAGGCGCTGGAGCTGGCTTTCACGCTGGCCGATGGTCAGGAATATGTGAAGACCGCCATTGCCAAAGGCATGGACGTGGACGGCTTCGCCGGGCGCCTGAGCTTCTTCTGGGCGATCGGCATGAACTTCTACCTGGAGATCGCCAAGATGCGCGCGGCCCGCTTGCTGTGGACGCGCATCATGAAGGGCTTCAACGCGAAGAACCCCAAGAGCCTGATGCTGCGCACCCATTGCCAGACCTCGGGCTGGAGCCTCACCGAGCAGGACCCCTACAACAACGTGGTGCGCACCACCATCGAGGCCATGGCGGCGGTGTTCGGCGGCACGCAGTCGCTGCACACAAACTCGTTCGACGAGGCCATCGCGCTGCCCACCGAGTTCAGCGCCCGCATCGCACGCAACACGCAGCTGATCATTCAGGAAGAGACCCACATCACCAACGTGGTCGACCCCTGGGCCGGCAGCTACATGATGGAGAGCCTCACGCAGGAGATGGCCGACAAGGCCTGGGCCATCATCGAAGAAGTGCAGGCCATGGGCGGCATGACCAAGGCGGTGGACAGCGGCTGGGCCAAGCTGAAGATCGAGGCGGCCGCCGCTGAAAAGCAGGCGCGCATCGACTCGGGCAAAGACGTGATCGTCGGCGTCAACAAGTACAAGCTCAAGACCGAAGACGCGATCGAAGCGCGTGACATCGACAACGTGGCCGTGCGCGACGGGCAGATTGCGCGGCTCCAGAAGATCAAGGCCACGCGCGACAGCGCCAAGGTGCAGGCCGCGCTGGATGCGCTGACCGCCGCCGCCGAGAGCGGCGAGGGCAACCTGCTCGACCTGTCGATCCAGGCCATGCGCCTGCGCGCCACCGTGGGCGAGGTGAGCGACGCGCTGGAGAAGGTTTTCGGGCGCCACCGCGCCGACACGCAAAAGGTGACCGGTGTGTACGCAGCTGCCTACGATTCCGCCGAGGGCTGGGACGCCCTCAAGACCGAGATCAACGCATTTGCCGAAGCGCAGGGCCGCCGTCCGCGCGTGATGATCAGCAAGCTCGGCCAGGACGGCCACGACCGAGGCGCCAAGGTGGTGGCCACGGCCTTTGCCGACCTGGGCTTCGATGTCGACATGGGACCGCTGTTCCAGACGCCCGAGGAGTGCGCGCGCCAGGCGATCGAGAACGACGTGCACGCGGTGGGTGTCTCCACACTCGCCGCTGGCCACAAGACCCTGGTGCCGGCCATCATTGCCGAGCTGAAGAAGCAGGGCGCGGACGACATCATCGTGTTTGTGAGCGGCGTGATCCCGCGCCA
>JBKBWW010000058.1:0-21436 GCA_046314475.1 Hydrogenophaga sp. | reverse complement strand
TGCCTCAGACGAAGACTCGGCCCCAGAAGGTTTGCGCCCAAACAGCGATCCGAACCAGATCGACACATCGTCCACCAGCGTGAACACCGCCGGGATCACCAGCAGGCTCAGGAAGGTGGACGTGATCAACCCACCGATGACGGCCACCGCCATCGGTGAACGGAAACTGCTGTCGGCAGCGCCCCAGCCAATGGCGATCGGCAACATGCCCGCCCCCATGGCAATGGTCGTCATCACGATCGGGCGCGCGCGCTTGTGGCAGGCATCCAGGATCGCGTCCAGCCGGTTCATGCCGTGCTCGCGACGCGCCTCGATCGCGTACTCCACCAGCAAAATCGAGTTCTTCGTCGCCACACCCATCAGCATGATCAAACCGATCAGCGAAGGCATGGAAAAGCTCTTGTCCGCCAGCAGAAGCGCCACGAAAGCGCCACCCAGCGACAACGGCAGCGCCGCCAGAATCGTCACCGGGTGCAGGAAGGCCTTGAACAGCAGCACCAGCACGATGTAGATGCACAGCACGCCGGTCAACATGGCCAGGCCGAAGCTCGCGAACAGCTCACCCTGCACCTCGGCATCACCAATCTCCAGCACCGACACGCCCGGCGGCAGATTGCTCAGGCTCGGCAGTTTCTCCACCGCCATCTTCATGTCGCCCAGCGCAATGCCCGCCAGCTCCACCTCGAAGTTGATGTTGCGCGCGCGGTCGTAGCGGTCGATCACGGCCGGGCCACCGCCAAAACTCAGCGTGGCCACCTGCCCCAGCATCACCGGGCCCTTGCTGCCCGGCACCGCCAGCCGGGCCAGCAGATCCAGATCGCCACGCGCCGCGGCATCGAGCTTGACCACGATGGGGATCTGCCGCTGAGGCAGGTTCATCTTGGGCAAGGCCGTGTCGTAGTCGCCCACGGTGGCGATGCGCAGGGTTTCGGCGATGGCGCTGCTGGTGACACCCATCTCGGCGGCGCGCGCCAGGTCGGGCGTGACGCTGATCTCGGTGCGCACCAGCGAGGCGGTGGACTGCACGCTGCCCACGCCGCCAATGGTGCGCAGGTCGCGCTCGATCGCGGTGGCCGCTGTGGTGAGCGCAGCGGCGTCGTTGCCGGTGAGCGTCAGGATGTACTTTTCACCCGAGCCACCCAGACCCACCTTGCTGCGCACACCCGGCAGGTTGGACATGGCCGCGCGCATCTGGTTTTCGATGATCTGTTTGCGCGGGCGCGTGCCGCGCGCATCGAGCTGGATGGTGAGCGCCGCCTTGCGCGACTCGGCCGTGCCCTGCGGCGCAAACGGGTCGGAGCCCGCCGAGCCGGAGCCGATGGTGGTGTAGACCGACTTCACGTGCGGCACGTCCATCACCAGCAAGCGCGCGCGCTCGGCGCTGGCCACGGTCTGCTGCAGCGTGGAGCCCGGTGGCAGTTCGATGTAGACCTGCGTCTGCGAGTTGTCGTCGGGCGGTATGAAGCCTTGAGGTAGCAACGGAATCAGCATCAGCGAGCCGACAAAGAACACGCCCGCGCCGATCATGGTGATCCAGCGGTGGCGGATGCACCAGGCCGCCCAGCCCTGGTAGGTGTTGAGCCAGGCGGGTTCGTCCTGGTTGGTCATCCACTTCCAGAACGCTCCGGTCACGCGGTTGCTGCGCGCCCAGCGCGGCATGTCCTTGGCCATCACCACCGGCTTCAAGAGGTAGGCCGCCATCATGGGCGTGAGCGCGCGCGCCACCACCAGCGAGGCGAACACCGCAAACGACGCGGTCCAGCCAAACTGCTTGAAGAACTTGCCCGGGATCCCCGACATGAAGGCCGTAGGAAGGAACACCGCGATCAGCGCAAAGGTGGTGGCGATCACGGCCAGGCCGATCTCGTCGGCGGCCTCCATGGAGGCCTGGTACGGCGTCTTGCCCATGCGCATGTGGCGCACGATGTTCTCCACCTCCACGATCGCGTCATCCACCAGGATGCCGATCACCAGCGACATGGCCAGCAGCGTCACCACGTTGATGGTGAAGCCCATGTAGTGCATGCCGATGAAGGCCGGGATGGCCGACAGCGGCAGCGCGACCGCCGAGACCACCGTGGCGCGAAAGTCGCGCAGAAAAAGCCACACCACCAGCACGGCCAGAATCGCGCCTTCGTACAGCAGCACCATGGAGCCGTCGAACTCTTCCTGCACCGGCGTGACGAAGTCGAACGACTCGGTGATGCTCAGATCCGGCCGCGCGGCGCGCAGCTCCGTGAGCTTCTCGCGCACACCGTTGCCCACTTCGATTTCGCTGGCGCCGCGGCTGCGCGCCACCTCGAAGCCCACCACCGGCTTGCCGTTCAGAAACGCCGCGGCCGTGGGCTCGGCCACGGTGTCCTGGATGGTGGCGATCTGGTCGAGGCGAACGCGCCGGCCGTCGGAGAGCGACAGCTCCAGCCGCGAGAGTTCTTCGGCCGATTGCAATGAAGACAGCGTGCGCAGCGGCTGCTGGCTGCCGCCCAGGTCCACCCGGCCTCCGGCGCTTTCGATCTGCACCTTGGCCAGTTGGCGCGACACGTCGGCCGCGCTCGCGCCCAGCGCCTGCAGTTTCAATGGGTCCAGCAGCACCTGCACTTCGCGGTCCACGCCGCCCACGCGGTTGATGGCGCCCACGCCGCGCACCGAGAGCAGCAGCTTGGAGATGTCGTTTTCGACAAACCACGAGATGGCTTCGGCGTCCATCTTGTCGGACGACACGGTGTAGGCCAGCACCGCACCACCGGCGAGCTCGACCTTGTTGATGATGGGTTCGCGCAAGTCGGCCGGCAGATCGCCGCGCACCTTGGCCACGGCCGAGCGCACATCGTCCAGCGCTTCCTGGGTGTTTTTCTCGATACGGAACTCGGTCGTGATGGTGACCGCGCCGTCCTGCACCTTGGTGGTGATGTGCTTGATACCTTGCAGCGAGGCGAGGCTGTTTTCGATGACGCGCGCCACGTCGTTTTCCAGCTGGTTGGGCGCGGCGCCCGGCAGGCTGGCGCTCACCGTGATGTTGGGCACGTCCAGGTCGGGGAAGTTCTGCACCTTCATCTGGCTGAACGAGAACAGGCCCGCCAGCGTCAGCATGAAAAACAGCATCGACGCCGGGATCGGATTCTTGATGGACCAGGCTGAAACGTTCATGGCCCCGTCCTCACTTCACCACTTTGACGAGGTCGGCTTCGTTCAGGAAGCCCGCACCCTGCACTGCCACCGGCTCGTCCGCCTTCACGCCGTCGAGCACCTCGACCCGCTCGCCCACGCGCCGCCCGGTCTGCACCTTGCGCTGGCTGGCCTTGTTTTGCGGGTCGATCACGAACACGTAGTTGCTGCCGTCGCGCACCACGATGGATTCGCTCGGCACTGTGAGCGCGTTGCTCTGCCCCAGCTCGAAGAAGCCCTTGGCAAACGTGCCCGCCTTCAACTCGTCGTTGCGCGGCAAGTCCACGAACACCAGGATGTTGCGCGTCTGCGGATCGGCGCTGGGCGCGATTGCGCGCACCCGGCCGGTGATCTCCAGCCCGCTGGCCGCCGTGACCTTCACCTCCTGGCCCTTGCTCACGCGGCCCACCTCGCTGGGCGTGACCTCGCCGCGCCATTCCATGCGGCTCTGGCGCACCAGGCGAAACAGCTCCTGCCCCGCGCTCACCACCGCGCCCACGGTGGCACCGCGCGCCGAAATCACGCCGTCGTCTGGCGCAAGCACCTTGGTGTTGCCCAGGCGAACCTCGGTCGCGCTCAGCACCGCCTTCGCGGCTTCCAGTTGCGCGCGCGCCACCTTCTCCTGCGTGAGGTACTGCGCCACCTGCGAAGCCGAGAGCGCGCCGCTGTCCTGAATGGACCGCGCGCGGTCGGCGTCGGCCTTGGCGTTCTCATAACTGGCCTCGGCCTGCATCAGGCTGGCGCGGCTCTGCAGGCTGTCGGCCTGCGTGGTTTCGCGCGCGAACTCGGCCAGCACCTGGCCCTTGCGCACCACATCGCCCACGTTCACGTTCACCGAAGCCAGCCGCAGACCGTTGAGCTCGGCGCCCACGCTGGCCTCTTGCCACGCGGTGATGTTGCCGTTGGCCTGCAGGCGGATCGGCAGGCTGCTGCGCTCGGGCTGGGCCACAGTCACCGTGAGCGAAGGCTTGGGGCCAGCGGCGGCCGCGTCGGGCGCAGGTGCCGCAGGCTTCTTGATGAACACCCAGAAAACCGCCAGCAGCACCAGGGCCAGTGCGATGCCCAGCCAGAGCCAGCGTTTGCGCGATGGGGAAGTTGTGGCGTTCATGCGGGGTCTTTGAGTGCGTTGGGGTTGTTCACGGGATCGAAGCCGCCGCCCAGGGCGACGTAGAGCTGGATCCAGGCGTTGATGCGCTCTTGCTGCAGATTGACGGCGCTGCTGTCGGCGTTGAGCTTGAGGCGGCGCGCCTCCTCCAGCTCGTTGAGGTTGGCCAGGCCCACGCGGTAGCGCGCCTCGGTGCCCTTGAGCGACTGCTCGTAGCCGGCCACCGCGATCACCGTGGACGCCTCGCGCTCGCGCAGGCTGGACAGCGTCACCAGCGCTTGCTCCACCTCGGCTACGGCCTGGCGCAGGGTGCTGGCATACGCAACAGCTGCCGCTTCGTAGCGGGCTTGCGCGCTGTCGGTGCTGGCGCGCAACGCGTCGCGGCCCAGCAGCGGCAGGCTCAGGCTGATCGGGCCGATCGCCCAGGTGTTGAACGTGGCCGTGGTGCCACCGCCCGAGAGCCGGTTGCGCAACAGGCTGCCGGAGAGCGACAGGCCGGGCAACAACGCGGCCTTGGCCACACCCACGTCTTCGCTGGCGGCCACCAGCTCGCGCTGTGCGCGGTAGACATCGGGCCGCTGACGAATGACTTCGGCCGGCACGGCGGTCACTGTGAGCATGTTTTCAAGGCGGTCCGATGACAACAGGGCCGGCGCACCGGCCAGCCGCTGGCGCACCTCGGGCTCGGACACACCGGTGAGCGCGGTGAGCGACTTCACCTGCCGCTCGCAAACTTCGTCTTGCTGGCGGTAGCGTGCTGCGCTCTCGGCCCCGCTGGCACGCGCCAACGCGGCCACCGCCGGGGCGGTGAGGCCCGCGCGCTCGGAGGTGCTGTTGTTCTGCGCCGTGACCGCGCGCGAATCGCGGTCCCGCAAGGCCACCGACAGCTGCTCGCGGCACAGGCGCTGCGAAAAATAGAGCTGTGCCATTTCGGACGCCACCAGCACCCGGGCTTCGTGCCAGCCGGCTCCCGCCTCGTCTTGCTGCGCCTGTGCGCTGCCCAGGCGGGCGGCGCTCTCGCCCCAGAGCCCAATGGCCCACGAAGCCTGCAGGCCCGCGCTCAGCGAGGTGCCCAGCGGAATGGTCGGGTCGGTGATGCCGCGGGTGGCGTTGGCCACCGCGCTGACCTGCGGCCCGTTTTGCGCCTCCACGCCGAACCGCGCGGCGCGGGCGGCGAACACCTGGGCACGGGCGGTGGCGATCGTCGGGCTCAACGTTTGCGCGCGGTTGATCCAGTCGGTGAGCACCGGATCGTCGAACCGGCTCCACCAGGTGGTGAGCTCCTGCGTGCTGCCCTGGTGGGCCAGGGTCGGCGCGTACCAGCTGCCGGGCAGCTCAACCGCCAGCTCGGTCGGTGGCTTGGTCACGCTGCAGGCGCTCAACAATGCCGCGCACGCCGTCACGGCAAGCAAGTGCTTCATGAAATGGGATCCCTGTTCTTTGGTTTGACCCGGGCCTGACTCTAGTCGATGTGCCCGCCCAAACATGTCAATTCATTTCAATCGCGCGACGGTTTGTTTCAATCGTCTTCGCTGGCATCCAGCCCGGGAAACAAGACCTCGGTGAAACCAAAGCGCGTGAAGTCGCGCACCCGCATGGGGTAGAGCTTGCCCCACAGGTGATCGCACTCGTGTTGCACCACCCGCGCATGAAAACCTTCGGCCTCGCGGTCGATGGTTTGACCATGCTCATCAAAGCCCTGGTAACGGATGCGCCGCCAGCGCGGCACCACACCCCGCAGGCCGGGCACCGACAGGCAACCTTCCCAGCCCTCTTCCTCCTCGTCACCCAGCGGCGTGATCACCGGATTCACCAGCACGGTGCGGGGCACCACCGGCGCGTCGGGGTAACGCGGGTTGGGTGCGCCGCTGCCGAAGAGCACCAGCTGCAGGTCCACGCCGATCTGCGGCGCGGCCAGGCCGGCACCATTCGCGGCGACCATGGTGTCCTGCAAGTCGGCCACCAGTTGATGCAGCTCGGGTGTGTCGAAACGCGTGACGGGCTGGGCGTGGCGCAAGAGGCGCGGATCGCCCATTTTCAGGATGGTGTGAATGGTCATGGGTTGGACAAGCAGGGAAGATGGGTTTAGTTTCGCTGATCGTTGCCCTGCGCACGGCCCCAACAGAGGAGACCCCATGAAGACCACCTTGCTCGACTTCGCCCTGCTGCTGCCCCTGCTGGCACAGGCCCAGGGCGCCGACATCTTCAAAGACGCCGACCTGGCCCTGGGAGCCAGGCTCATTGCAGAAAACAAATGCGCCCAATGCCACACCGGCAAGGTCGGCGGCGACGGCAGCGCCATCTACAGACCGCAAGGCCGCATCCACAACGCCGGCCTGTTGCGAGGCATGGTGGAGAACTGCAGCACGCAACTCAACCTGCAACTCTTCCCCGAAGAAGTCACCGCCATCGCGGCGGTGCTCAACCGGGACCACTACAAGTTCAAGTGAGCGACTCCAGCAGGGCCAGCATGCCGGCTTCGTCCAGTACCGACACCCCCAGCTCGTTCGCCTTGTCCAGCTTGCTGCCGGCCTCTGCGCCGGCCACCACGTAGTCGGTCTTCTTGCTCACTGAGCCGGCCACCTTGGCGCCGGCGGCTTCGAGCAGGGCCTTGGCGTCCTCGCGCTTGAGCGTGGGAAAAGTGCCGGTGAGCACGAAGGTTTTGCCTGCCAGCGGCTGGGGTGGGCGCTCTGCCGGCTCGCCCTCCTCCCAGCTCACACCACAGGCGCGCAACTGCTCCACCACCTCGCGGTTGTGTGGCCGGTCGAAGAAGGTGCGGATGCTTTGCGCGACCACCGGGCCCACGTCGTTGACCTCCGACAGGGCTTCCAGGCTGGCGTCCATGATCCGGTCGAGCTGGCCGAAGTGGCGGGCCAGCTCCTTGGCCGTGGCTTCGCCCACATGCCGGATGCCCAGGCCGAAAATGAACCGCGGCAGCGTGGTGCGTTTGGATTTCTCCAGCGCGGCCAGAATGTTTTGCGCGGACTTCTCGGCCATGCGGTCCAGCGCCAGCAGCGAAGTGAGACCCAGGCGGTAGAGGTCGGGCAGGGTCTTGACCACGCTGGCGTCCACCAGTTGCTCCACCAGCTTGTCACCCAAGCCTTCGATTTCCACCGCGCGGCGCTGGGCGAAATGCAGCAGCGCCTGCTTGCGCTGGGCGCCGCAGAACAGGCCGCCGGAGCAGCGGTAGTCGACCTCGCCTTCTTCGCGCACGGCGTCGCTGCCGCACACCGGGCATTGACGGGGCAGCGTGAACACCGGCCCCCGTTCGGGCTGAGCCTGTCGAAGCCCTTGCACAGACCCGCCTTCGACAAGCTCAGGCTGAACGGACGGGAGAACGACCGCGACCACCTCGGGGATCACATCGCCCGCCCGCCGCACGATCACCGTGTCGCCAACGCGCACGTCCTTGCGGCGCGCCTCATCTTCGTTGTGCAGCGTCGCGTTGGTCACGGTCACACCCCCGACGAACACCGGCGCCAGTTTGGCCACGGGCGTGAGCTTGCCGGTGCGGCCCACCTGAACGTCGATGGCGAGCACGGTGGTGAGCTGTTCCTGCGCCGGGTATTTGTGCGCCACGGCCCAGCGCGGCTCTCGGGTGACGAAGCCCAGCTGGCGCTGCAGCGCGAGCGAGTTGACCTTGTAGACCACGCCGTCGATGTCGTAGGGCAGCTGGTCGCGGCTGGCGCCGATGCGCTGGTGAAACGCGACCAAGGCGTCTGCACCACTGCACAGCGCGGTCTGCTCGGCCACCGGGAAGCCCCAGGCCTTGAGCTGCATGAGCATGTCGAAGTGGGTTTCGAACGCAGGCCCGCCTTGATCCGGCGGTGTGATTTCGCCCAGGCCATAGGCGAAAAAGCTCAAAGGCCGCTGGGCGGCAATGCCCGAGTCGAGCTGGCGCACCGCGCCGGCGGCGGCGTTGCGCGGGTTCACAAAGGTCTTCTCGCCCTTGGCGCCGGCGGCGATCTTGGCGCGCTGCCTCTCGTTGAGCGCATCGAAGTCGTCGCGCCGCATGTAGACCTCGCCGCGCACCTCTAGCACCGCTGGGGCGTCGGCCGGCAGTCGCAGCGGCACCTGCTGGATGGTGCGCACGTTGGTGGTGACCTCTTCGCCTACCTCGCCATCACCGCGCGTGGCGGCCTGCACCAGCACGCCGTTTTCATAACGCAGGCTCATGGCCAGGCCGTCGAACTTGAGTTCGGCCACATAGTCCACCGGCGCATCGGCCTCCTGCAGGCCCAGCGCGCGGCGCACGCGGGTGTCGAAGTTGCGCGCGCCGCTGGGCTCGGTGTCGGTCTCGGTGTTGATCGACAGCATGGGCACGCGGTGGCGCACCGGCGTGAACGCATCGAGCACCCGGCCTCCCACGCGCTGGGTCGGGGAGTCGCTGGTCAGCAGCTCGGGGTGCGCGGCCTCAATGGCCTGCAACTCGCGAAACAAGCGGTCGTACTCGGCGTCGGGGATTTCCGGGTCGTCGAGCGTGTAGTAACGGTGGGCGTGGTGGTGGAGTTGCGCGCGCAGCAACGCGGCACGCTCGGCCGGCGAGGGCTCGGCGGCGAACAGGTCAGGTGTCATGGATCAGGAGAAGAGTCGTCTGGCCTGGGGCGAGCCAGCGGCGAGATCGCGGCTGTCCAGCGCGTCGTACAGGCTTTCCAGGTCGGCACCGATGCCGTCCATGGTGTCGGTGGACAGCGGCTGGCCCGCGTCGTCGGTCACCACACCGTCCATGGCCTCGGCCAGCGCCTTGGCGGCCTGGCGCATGCGCACAAAGGGCTGTTCGCTGCGCGGCACGTGCGTGACCTCCAGCGACAGCGCCACCTCGCGCAAGGCGCTTTGTTCGGGATCTTCGGCCATGGCGGCTTGCGGGTCGAACACCAGGCTCAAGATGGGTGCCTGCCCGCTCTCGCTGCCCGAGAGCACCATGCGGCCGGGCAAGGCGCCCGCCACGAATCCGAGCTTGGCAGCGTGCTGCGCCACGTAGCCCGGGCTCCAGGCGGCACGGCGCGCGCGCAGCGTGAAGCCGAGTTGTGCGTCGTGCCCGCTGGCAAAGGCATCGAGCTCGCGGGCGCGGGCCACCTCGGCGCGCATGTCGGGAAACTCGGGCGCGGCGCCCACAGCGTCGGCAAAGGCCTGGGCCTTCACCACGAATTCGGAGAACTCGATGTCGTTGAGCGCACCGGCCCGGTTGGCCAATTGCACACCGGCCTGCAGGGCGCGGTAGCGCTGGCCCAGGCGCGGGGTTTCCCATTCGCCGCTGGCATCGCACAGGCCTTCGACCGCAAACGGTTTGCTGCCCACGCGGCGGGTGCCGGGCAGCGCGGCCAGCAGCGCGTCGCCCGAGACCTGGTGGTCCAGCACCAGCGGCGTGATCACGTCGATCAGCGCGTCCAGGCTGGGTTTGCGCTCGGGCTGGTGCAACAAGGGGTTCACGCTCACCGACGCGGCCGCCACGGCAATCGCCACCGGGTCGGGCTGCATGGAAGCACCGGGCATGTCGCCCAGCACCGGGTCAATGCGCTGGATCTCGTGGCCGGTCAGGTCTTCGGGCGAGTACGGCACGGTTTCGTCGCCGGTGGTGTCGTCGGGGCCGTGGGCCGAGCGTTCGCGCGCCAGGCGCGGCACGCTCTTGCGCGTGACCCAGGCGTTGTAGGCCACCACACCCGCGAGCACGAGCCCTCCGATGATGGCCAGGCTGATTTGCAGTGTGCTCATGGTGTTGTGGTTCAAGTGGGTTCGAGCATGCCGGCGGCCGATTCCATGTCCACCGCCACGATGCGCGAGACGCCTTGCTCCTGCATGGTCACGCCGATCAGCTGCTCGGCCATTTCCATGGCGATCTTGTTGTGGCTGATGAACAGGAACTGGGTTTCTTTGGCCATGGCCGTGACCAGCTTGGCGTAGCGCTCGGTGTTGGCGTCGTCCAGCGGCGCGTCCACCTCGTCGAGCAAACAGAACGGCGCGGGGTTGAGTTGGAAGATGGCGAACACGAGCGCGATGGCGGTGAGCGCCTTCTCGCCGCCCGAGAGCAGGTGGATGGTCTGGTTCTTCTTGCCGGGTGGCTGCGCCATCACCTGCACGCCGGCGTCCAGAATTTCTTCGCCCGTCATCACCAGGCGCGCGTTGCCACCGCCAAAGAGCTCGGGGAACATCTTGCCAAAGTGCGTGTTGACGGTCTCGAAGGTGCTGCCCAGCAGGTCGCGCGTTTCGTTGTCGATCTTCTTGATCGCGTCTTCCAGCGTGTTCATGGCCTCCACCAGATCGGCCGTCTGCGCATCGAGGAAGGTTTTGCGCTCGCGCGCGGCGGTGAGTTCGTCGAGCGCGGCGAGGTTGACGGCGCCGAGCGCCTGGATCTCGCGGTGCAGGCGATCGATCTCGCCCTGCATACCGGGCAGGCGCACATTGCCCTCCGTGATGCTCTGTGCCACCTCGGCCAGGTCGGCTTGGGCCTCTTCCAGCATCTGGCTGTATTGCTCCACGCCGAGGCGCGCGGCCTGTTCCTTGAGCTGGAAATCGGTGATGCGGTTGCGCAGCGGATCGAGTTCACGCTCCAGCTGCAGGCGGCGTTCGTCGCTGGCGCGCAGCTTGGCGGTGAGGTCGTCGTACTGGCTGCGCAGGGCGCCCAGTGCCTGTTCGCGCTCCAGCTTCATGGCCAGCGCGTTCTGCAGTCCGGCCTGCGCGGCGGCGTCGTTGAGGCGCCCCAGCTCCTCGGCGGCACGTTGCTGTTCTTCCGCGAGCGACTTCTCTTGTGTGGCTGCGGTTTCCAATGAGCGCTGCAGCTCGGCCTGACGCGCCTGCAGGCTGCGCAGCGCAAACGTGGCCTCTTGTGCGGTGCGCTCCAGCGAGCGCTGCTGTTCACGCGCCTGGTTCAGCGCGCGTTCGGCCGCAATCACCGTGTCGTCCAGTTGCGCGTGGCGCTCCTGGCTGTCGGCCAGTTGCATGTCGAGTTCTTCAAAACGCGCTTCGGCCGTCACGCGGCGCTCCTGCAGCTCGTCCAACTGCGCGTCCACCTCGGCCAGGTCGGACGCGATCTGCTCGCTGCGCGCTCGGGTCTGTTCGGCCAGCTGGGTCAGGCGCAGGGCTTCCACCTGCAGCTCGTGGGCTCGGCTGCGCGACTCGGCCGCCTCGCGCCGTGCGCTCACCAGGCGCTGCGAAGCGTCGGTGTAGGCGGCCTCGGCGCGGATCAGGCTGGATCGCGCCTGCTCGTTGATCAGCACCTGCGCCTTGAGCTGCTTGTCGATGTTCTCGATGTCCTGCGCACGCGCCAGCAGACCGGCCTGTTCGCTGTCGGGCGCGTAGAAGCTCACGCTGTGCGCCGTGACGGCATGGCCGCTGGCCACGAAGATCACTTGCCCGGGCTGCAGCTGCGCGCGCTGGGCCATGGCATCTTCCAGGCTGGGCGCGGTCAGGCAGCCGTGCAGCCATTCGGCCAGCAGGGCCTGCTGGCCCGCGTCGTTCAAGCGCAGCCAGGCGGCCAGGGGCTTGAAGCCGGTGGTGCTGGCCACGCTGGCACCGGCCGCAGGCGGGTTGTAGAAGGACAGCTTGGCCGGTGGTGCGTCGTTGCCGAAGGCGCGCACCATGTCCAGGCGCGAGACCTCCAGCGCACCCAGGCGCTCGCGCAGCGCGGCCTCCAGCGCGTTTTCCCAGCCGGTTTCGATGTGGATGCGGCTCCACAGGCCTTGCAGGCCGTCGAGCCCGTGTTTGGCCAGCCACGGCTTCAACTTGCCGTCGGTCTTGACCTTCTCCTGCAGCGCCTTGAGCGCTTCCAGGCGTGCCGACAGGTCGGCTTGTTTCGCCGATTCCTGGTTCACCGCCTGCTGCGCACTGCGGCGTGCGTCGTCGAGCTGGGGCACGCTGTCCTGCAGCTCGTGCAGCACGGCGTCGTTCATCTCGGCCGCTTCCTGTGCGCTGGCCAGCTGGGTCTGCGCACCCAAGAGCCGCGCCTCGTCGGGTGCGGCCAGCGCGTTGCGGTCGGCGGTGAGGCGTTCGCGGCGCTGGTTGAGCGAGCGGCTTTGTTCTTCGATGCTGCGCTGCTCGGCCGCCAGCACCTGGATCTGCTGCTGCACCTGCGTGACGCTGGCACGCTGCTCGTTGGCGCGGGCCTGGGCTTGGCGCAGGCTGTCTTCGAGCGCGGGCAAGGCGCCCGATTGTTCTTCGCCTTGCGCGGCCAGCACCACCGACTGGTCTTCGGCCTGCACCATGGATTCGGCCAGCTGCTCCAGCTCCACCGCCGCGTCTTCGCTGCGCGTGGTCCAGGAGGCGATCTGCTCCTTCAGTTGCACCAGGCGCTGTTCCACGCGGGTGCGGCCTTCGACCACAAAACGGATCTCGGCTTCGAGCTTGCCCACCTCGGCACTCGCTTCGTACAGCTTGCCTTGGGCCTGGTTCACCTGGTCGCCTGCGGCGTAGTGCGCCTGGCGGATAGTCTCCAGCTCACTTTCAATGCGGCGCAGGTCTGCCGTGCGCGACTCCAGGTCGTTGATCGCCTGGGCTGCGTCGGTTTTGACCTTGACCTGGTCGGCCTCGGCTTCGCTGCGTTTCATGAACCAGAGCTGCTGCTGCTTGAGCGTGACGCCGGCCTGCAGGTGGTTGTATTTCGCGGCCACCTCGGCCTGCTTCTCCAGCTTGTCGAGGTTGGCGTTGAGTTCGCGCAAGATGTCTTCGACCCGCGTGAGGTTCTCGCGCGTGTCGGCCAGGCGGTGCGCGGTCTCGCGGCGGCGTTCCTTGTATTTGGAAACACCGGCGGCTTCCTCCAGGAACAGGCGCAGCTCTTCGGGCTTGCTCTCGATGATGCGGCTGATGGTGCCCTGGCCAATGATGGCGTAGGCACGTGGCCCCAGGCCGGTGCCCAGAAACACGTCCTGCACGTCGCGGCGGCGAACCGGCTGGTTGTTGATGTAGTAGCTGCTGGTGCCGTCGCGCGTGAGCACGCGCTTGACCGCGATCTCGCCGAACTGGCCCCACTGGCCACCCGCGCGGTGGTCGCTGTTGTCGAACACCAGTTCCACGCTGGAGCGGCTGGCGGGCTTGCGCGTGTTGGTGCCGTTGAAGATCACGTCCTGCATGGACTCGCCGCGCAGCTCGGACGCCTTGGACTCACCCAGCACCCAGCGCACCGCGTCCATGATGTTGGACTTGCCGCAACCGTTCGGCCCGACCACACCCACCAGCTGGCCCGGGAGCATGAAATTGGTCGGTTCGGCGAAGGATTTGAAGCCGGAGAGCTTGATGGAGTTGAGACGCACGGCGCTGCCCGATGACTGACTGGAAAGAAACGCCCGCCCTAGGCCGACGACGCGAGCGAAATGATACCCCGCAGCCTCTTGGCGCCGTCGGGACGGCGGCCCTGGCCCGGCATCGACGCAAATGGCCTGGGAGTGCGGCGTTTTTCACAGCCCGCGGAGGTTGGCATGCTTACTTTTGTGCCGAAACCCATATGCTCCGGCCGTCAGCCTGAACCCCGCCATTCCGCGGACGTCGCCTATTCCACATGAACCCCACCGTCACCACCGCCTTCGACCCCCTGCTGGTCGCCTTGTCCTTTGCCTTCGCCGTCATCGGCTCCTTCGTCGCCCTCACCGCCGCCGGCCGTGTGAACCAGCGCGGCGGGCGCCAGAGCCTGTCCAACATCGTCACCGTGGGCGTCGCGCTGGGCGGCATCGGCGTGTGGTCCATGCACTTCATCGGCATGCTCGCGCTCGATATGGACGTGGGCAGCAGCTATTCGATGGTGGATACCTTCGTATCACTTCTGGTCGTGATCGTGGCCACCTCGTGGACGGTGAGCTTTGCCGCCAAATCGCCCGACAACCTGCCCCGCCTGATCACCGCCGGCGTGCTGCTGGGCATGAGCGTGGTCGTCATGCACTACCTGGGCATGTTCGGCTTGAAGATCAACGGCTACATCCGCTGGGACTACGGCGTGGTGGTGCTCTCCATCGTGATCGCCATCGTGGCCGCCACCGCAGCGCTCTGGCTGGCCTTCAACAGCCCCACGCTCAACCGCCGTGTGGCCGCTGCACTGGCCATGGGCGTGGCGGTGTGCGCCATGCACTACACCGGGATGTACGCAGCCGAGTTCGTGTGCACCACCGAGAGCCGCAACGCCATTCCGCAGGGCACGGGCTACATCAGTTCGTTCCGTTTGCCCACGCTGGTGATCGCCATCACCTTGATGATGACGGCCGTGCTGTCGGTGGACCAGTTGTTCCAGTACCTGCGCTCCAAACCCGCCAAGGCCGTCGCCCGCACGCGCTGAAAGTGCCTGCCGGGGCGCAGAACGCCCCCGCAGGCCCGGAGTGTCGCCGGGCACCGGGATAATCGCGGCATGAACCCGCTTTTGTCCCGCTTGCAGCCCTACCCCTTCGAGCGTCTGCGCCGCCTCTTCGCCGACATCACCCCCAACCCCGACCTGCGGCCCATCAGCCTGGGCATCGGCGAGCCCAAACACGCGGCACCCGCGTTTTTGAAACAGGCCCTG
This sequence comes from Hydrogenophaga sp., assembly GCA_046314475.1. Lineage (GTDB taxonomy): Bacteria > Pseudomonadota > Gammaproteobacteria > Burkholderiales > Burkholderiaceae_C > Hydrogenophaga. The sequence goes on along the minus strand of JBKBWW010000058.1, from coordinate 6,689 downwards.
GCCGCCGCGCTGGACACCGGCCTGTCCAGCTACCCGGCCACCGCGGGCGAGCCCGCCCTGCGCGAGGCGTGTGCGGCCTGGGTGCAGCGGCGCTACGGCGTGGCGGTGAACCCGGCCACCCAGGTGCTGCCGGTCAACGGCTCGCGCGAAGCGCTGTTTGCCTTTGCTCAGACCGTGATCGACCCGACGCGCCCTGGCGCTACCGTGGTGTTTCCCAACCCGTTCTACCAAATCTACGAAGGCGCGGCCCTGCTGGGCGGTGCCGAACCGTTTTATGTCGCCAGCGACGCGGCGCGCAACTTCGCGGCCGACTGGGACCGCGTGCCGGCCGAGGTCTGGGCACGCACCCAGCTGCTGTTTGTATGTTCGCCCGGCAACCCGGCCGGCGCCGTGATGCCGCTGGACGAATGGCGCAAGCTGTTTGACTTGAGCGACCAGCACGGCTTCGTGATCGCATCCGACGAGTGCTACAGCGAGATCTACTTCCGCGATGAGGCGCCACTGGGTGGGCTGGAAGCCGCGCAGGCGCTGGGCCGCACCGATTTCCGCAACCTGGTGAGCTTCACCAGCCTCTCCAAGCGCAGCAACGTGCCCGGCCTGCGCAGCGGCTTCGTGGCCGGCGACGCCGCGCTCATCAAGCCCTTTCTGCTCTACCGCACCTACCACGGCGGCGCCATGAGCCCGGTGGTGCAGGCCGCCAGCAAAGCTGCCTGGGACGACGAGGCCCATGTGGTCGACAACCGGCGCCAATACCGCGAGAAGTTCGCCCAGGTCACGCCGCTGCTGGCCGAGGTGCTCGATGTGGCCCTGCCCGACGCCTCGTTTTACCTGTGGGCGGGTGTGCCGGCGTCGTTTGCCGACATCACCGCGGGCCTGAGCGCCGACGAAGCCTTCGCCCGCGCCCTGCTGGCTCAATACAATGTGACGGTTCTGCCCGGAAGCTACCTCGCGCGCGACTTCAACGGATCGAACCCCGGCACGGGCCGCGTGCGCATGGCCCTGGTGGCCGAGCCAGCCGAATGCCTGGAGGCTGCGCACCGCATCCGGGCTTTCATGGCCGGACGCGCCTGAACCACCCACCTCTCACCTCCCTTCTCCGACCCGCCTCATGACACAACAACTGCAAACCCTGATCGACAACGCCTGGGACAACCGCGCCGAACTCTCACCCGCCTCCGCACCGAAGGAAGTGATGGACGCTGTTGAACACGTGATCGCCGAGCTCAACAAGGGCCGCCTGCGCGTGGCCACTCGCCAGGCGGTGGGCCAGTGGACGGTGCACCAGTGGATCAAGAAAGCGGTGCTGCTGTCGTTCCGCCTGAAGGACAACGAACTCATGCGCGCGGGTGATCTGGGCTTCTTCGACAAGGTCAAGACCAAGTTTTCCCACCTGAGCGAATCCGAAATGAAGGCCACCGGCGTGCGCGTTGTGCCGCCCGCCGTGGCGCGCCGCGGCAGCTTTGTGGCCAAAGGCGCGATCCTGATGCCCAGCTACGTGAACATCGGCGCCTACGTGGATGAAAACACCATGGTCGACACCTGGGCCACGGTGGGCTCCTGCGCCCAGATCGGCAAGAACGTGCACCTCTCGGGTGGCGTGGGCATCGGCGGTGTGCTGGAGCCGCTGCAGGCCGGCCCCACCATCATCGAAGACAACTGCTTCATCGGCGCGCGCTCCGAGGTCGTTGAAGGCGTGGTGGTCGAAGAGAACTCCGTGCTCGGCATGGGCGTTTACCTCGGCCAGAGCACACCCATCTTCAACCGCGAGACCGGCGAGGTGTTGTTTGGCCGCGTGCCGAGCGGCAGCGTGGTGATCAGCGGCAGCCTGCCCAAGAAAACGGCATCGGGCAAGGACTACAGCACCTACGCAGCCATCATCGTCAAGACGGTGGACGCGCAGACGCGCTCCAAGACCAGCCTGAACGACCTGTTGCGAGACTGAGTTCGACGTTTCTGGATCACCCAAGGGAAAGGCACGACATGAGCAGCGGAACAATGGAGCGCATCCTGCGCCTGATGGCCGACAAGAAGGCCTCGGACGTGTACCTGACGGCGCATGCGCCGGCCATGATCAAGATCAACGGCCAGACCATCCCGATCAACAGCCAGGTCTTGCCTCCCGAGGCGCCGCGCAACCTGCTCTCGGAGATCATCCCCTCCACCCGCATGGAAGAGTTGCAGGAAACCGGCGAGCTCAACATGGCGGTGCCGCTGGAGGCCCTGGGCAATTTCCGCGTGAGCGCGTTCCGCCAGCGGGGCAACGTGGCGGTGGTGATCCGTTTCATTCCAGGCGACATCCCTGCGCTGGACTCGCTCAATGTGGCGCCTGTGCTGGCCGATCTGGTGATGGAAAAACGCGGCCTGGTGCTCATGGTGGGTGCCACCGGCGCCGGCAAGAGCACCACGCTGGCCGCCATGATCGACCACCGCAACGAGTCCACCAGCGGCCACGTGCTCACCATCGAAGACCCGATTGAATACGTCTACAAAAACAAGAAGTCGGTGGTGAACCAGCGCGAAATCGGGCCCGACACCGCGTCGCTGCAGATCGCGCTGAAGAACGCGCTGCGCCAGGCGCCCGACGTGATCCTGATCGGCGAGATCCGCGACCGCGAAACCATGTCGGCTGCCATTGCCTACGCGCAATCGGGCCACCTGTGCCTGGCCACGCTGCACGCCAACAACAGCTACCAGGCGCTCAACCGCATCCTGAGCTTCTACCCGGTGGAAGTGCGACCCACCATGCTGGGCGACCTGGCCGCGGCGCTGCGGGCCATCGTCTCGCAGCGCCTGCTGCGCACCCACACCGGCAGCCGCGTGCCGGCCATGGAGGTGCTGCTCAACACCTCGCTGATCGCCGACCTGATCCAGAAGGCCGACTTTTCGGGCGTGCGCGAGGCCATGGAAAAGTCGCTGGCCGATGGCTCGCAGAGCTTCGAGCAGGACCTGGCGCGCCTCATCAACGACGGGCTGGTCACGCGCAACGAAGGTCTGGCCCAGGCCGACTCACCCAACAACCTGCTGTGGCGCCTGCAGAACGACTTCAATGCCATCAAGTCGAACGACGCTGCCAACACCAACGACGAAGACGCGGCCGAGAACGCCACCTTCACCGAGTTCACGCTCGACGTGAAACATTGATCCCATGACCGACACCCTGCGCCTGACCGAACAGCTCATCGCCCGTGCCTCCGTCACGCCGCGCGATGAAGGCTGCCAGTCGGTCATTGCGCAGCGCCTGCAAGCCCTGGGTTTCCGCTGCGAAACCATCGAGAGCGGCCCCGACGATTTCCGCGTGACCAACCTCTGGGCGCGCCTGGGCACGGGCCACCAGCCCACGCTGATCTTTGCCGGCCACACCGACGTGGTGCCCACGGGCCCCGCCACCGCGTGGGGCAGCGACCCCTTTGCCCCCACGCACCGCGACGGCAAACTCTATGGCCGTGGTGCGAGCGACATGAAAGCCTCGCTGGCGGCCATGGTGGTGGCCTGCGAGGAGTTTGTGGCGGCGCAGCCCAAGCCGGGCATCGACATTGCCTTTCTGCTCACCAGCGACGAAGAAGGCCCGGCGCTGGACGGCACGGTGGTTGTGTGCGAACTTCTCAAGCAGCGCGGCGAGCGGCTGGACTGGTGCATCGTCGGTGAGCCGACCTCGGTCGAACGCACCGGCGACATGATCAAGAACGGCCGGCGGGGCACCCTGAGCGGCAAGCTCACGGTCAAGGGCATCCAGGGCCACATTGCCTACCCGCACCTGGCCAAAAACCCCATCCACCTGGCCGCGCCCGCACTGGCCGAATTGGCCACCACCACCTGGGACGCCGGCAACGCGTTTTTCCCGCCCACCAGCTGGCAGGTCAGCAACATCCACGGCGGCACGGGTGCGAGCAACGTGATCCCCGGCACCGTGGTGATCGACTTCAACTTCCGCTTTTCCACCGAGTCCACGCCCGAAGGTTTGCAGCTACGCGTGGCCGAAATCCTCGCGCGCCACGGCCTGCAGGCTGGCAGCGGCTACGACCTCGCCTGGACACTTGGCGGACGCCCCTTCCTCACCCCGCCCGGCACCCTGGTGGAGGCCGTGCGTGCGGCCATCTCTGAGGAAACCGGCATCACGACCGAGCTCTCCACCACCGGCGGCACCAGCGACGGGCGATTCATCGCCCAGGTCTGCCCGCAGGTGATCGAACTCGGCCCGCCCAACGCCACCATCCACAAGATCGACGAGCATGTGGCCGTGGCCGACATCGAACCGCTCAAGAACATTTACCGCCGCACGCTGGACAAGCTGTCCCGCCTTGCCGGCTCTCCCGACTGAGCGCCCCGTGAAACTGAAAGAACTGCTGGCTGCGGCCACCCGCCGCCTGGACGCGGCCCGACTGGCCTATGGCCACGGCACCACCAACGCGCGAGATGAAGCCATCTGGCTCGTGCTGTGGCAGCTCGGCCTGCCGCTGGACAGCGACCTCGACGCCCTCGCCCGCCATCCTGTGCCGACCGAACAGCAGGCCGAGGTGGAAGCCCTGATCCAGAGGCGCATCGACACCCGCGAACCAGCGGCCTACCTCACCGGTGAAGCCTGGCTGCAAGGCGTGTCTTTCCACGTAGACCGCCGCGCCATCGTGCCTCGCAGCTTCATTGCCGAGCTGCTGGCCGAAGGCTCCATCGACCCCTGGCTGGACGAACGCAGCCGCGACGTGCTCGACCTGTGCACTGGCAACGGCAGCTTGGCCGTGCTCGCGGCCCTGGCTTACCCCGATGTGCGCGTGACCGGGGCGGATATTTCACCCGACGCACTGGAAGTCGCGCGCATCAACGTGGCGCGCCACGAACTGCAGGACCGCATACGGCTGGTGGAATCCGACGGCCTGCAACACTGCCCCGGACCCTGGGACCTCGTGCTGTGCAACCCGCCCTACGTGAACGCGCGCAGCATGGCTGCGCTGCCGCCCGAATACCGCGCCGAACCGGCCCTGGCGCTGGACGGCAACACCGCCGGCAACGTCGATGGCATGGACTTCGTGCGCGCCCTGATCCGCGACCTCCCCCGCCGCCTCAAACCCCAGGGCGTGCTGGTGCTGGAAATCGGCAACGAACGCGAGCACTTTGAAGCCGCGTTTCCCCACCTCGAAGTCGTCTGGCTGGCCACCAGCGCCGGCGACGACCAGGTGCTTCTGCTCACCCTTGATTCCCTTTTGGCGCTGCCCACCTCGCAGACGCCCGCCCCATGATCACCTTGAAAAACCTTGTCCTTCGCCGCGGTGTGAAGGTCCTGCTCGACAACGCGTCTTGCACCATCAACCCGGGTGAAAAAGTCGGCCTCGTGGGGCGCAACGGCGCGGGCAAATCCAGCCTGTTCGGCCTGCTCAACCACACGCTGCACGAAGACAAAGGCGACTTCTACGTGCCGCCGCAGTGGCGCATGGCGCAGGTGGCGCAAGACATGCCGGAGACCGACCAGACCGCAACGCAGTTCGTGATCGAAGGCGATGTGACGCTGCTCGCGGCCCAGCAGGAAGTGACCGCATCGGAAGACAGCGGCGACGGCGAACGCATGGCGCACGCCTACATGGCGCTGCATGACGCCGGCGCGCACGACGCACCGGCCCGCGCCCAGGCACTCATCCTGGGTCTGGGTTTTCGCACCGACGAACTGGAGCGCCCGGTCAACAGCTTCTCGGGCGGCTGGCGCATGCGCCTGCAGCTGGCGCGAGCGCTGATGTGCCCGAGCGAGTTGCTGCTGCTGGACGAGCCCACCAACCACCTGGATCTGGACGCGCTCGTCTGGCTGGAGGCCTGGCTCAAACGCTACGAAGGCACGATGCTCGTCATCAGCCACGACCGCGAATTTCTGGATGCAGTGACCAACGTCACCATCCACATCCACACCGCGCAGCTCACCCGCTACGGCGGCAACTACAGCCGTTTTGAAGACATGCGCGCCGAGCAGATGGCGCTGCAGCAGTCGGCCTATTCGCGCCAGCAGGACAAGATGGCGCACCTGCAGAAATTCATCGACCGTTTCAAGGCCAAGGCCAGCAAGGCCAAGCAGGCACAGAGCCGCGTGAAGGCGCTGGAGCGCATGGAGAAGATCGGCCCGGTGCTGGCCGACGCCGACTTCACCTTCGAGTTCACCGAGCCACAAAACCTGCCCAATCCGATGTTGGCCATGAGCGACGCCAGCTTCGGCTACCCGCCGCCGGACGAAGGCAGCGAGCCCACCGTGATCGTGCGCAACATCAGCCGCTCGGTACTCGCAGGTCAGCGCATCGGCATCCTGGGCGCCAACGGCCAGGGCAAGTCCACCGTGGTCAAGACCATCGCACGCGACCTGCAACCCATCGCCGGCGAGATCACCGAAGGCAAGGGCCTGAACATCGGCTACTTCGCGCAGCAGGAACTCGACGTGCTGCGCCCGGCCGACACACCGCTGGAACACATGATCCGCTTGGTGCGCGAGTGCACGGCCGAAGGTCGACTGAGCGGCCAGCCCACGCGCGAGCAAGACCTGCGCAGTTTTCTGGGCAACTTCAACTTCACCGGCGACCAGGTCAAACAAAGCGTGGGCAGCATGAGCGGCGGCGAAAAAGCCCGTCTGGTGCTGTGCATGATCGTCTGGCAGCGCCCCAACCTGCTGCTGCTGGACGAGCCCACCAACCACCTGGATCTCGCCACGCGCGAGGCCTTGT
>JBKBWW010000057.1:0-22435 GCA_046314475.1 Hydrogenophaga sp. | reverse complement strand
ACCATGCCGAAGACCATGGCCAGCGTGGTCATGAGGATGGGGCGCAGCCGCACGCGCGCGGCCAGCAGCAGGGCCGACTCGCGGTCCATCGGCGCCTCGCCCACCAGGCCGTTGCGCGCACGGATCGCAAAGTCCACCAGCAGGATGGCGTTCTTCGTGACCAGGCCCATGAGCAACACGATGCCGATGACCGAGAACATGCTCATGGTGGAGCCGAACATGAGCAGGGCCAGCGCCACGCCGATCAGCGTGAGCGGCAGCGCCGTCATGAGCGCCAGCGGCTGCAGGAAACTTTGGAACTGGCTGGCCAAAATCATGTAAATGAAGATGATGGCCAGGGCGAGCGCCGAGATGGCGTAGCCAAACGACTCCTGCATGTTCTTGGTTGAGCCACCGAACTCATAGCGGTAACCGGGTGGGAACGGCGTGCTGTCGAGCACCTGTTTGATCTCGGCCGACACCTCACCCGGCGAGCGACCGAACACGTTGGCGTTGATGGACACCTCGCGGTTGAGGTTGCGCCGGTTGATCTGGTTGGGGCCGGTGGAGGCCACCACCTCGGCCACCTGGCCCAGCCGCACCACGCGGGCCGTGCCGTCAGCCTCCGTCCCCACCATGAAGGGCAGTTGTGCGAGGTCGCTGGCTCGCTCGCGCCCGCCGGGAGCCAGCTGCACGTTCACGTCGTAACTCTCGCCGTTCTGCGCGCGCCAGTTGCCCACCGTGGTGCCGGCCACGAGCGTGCGCAGCGCGCCACCCACGGCCGCCACGTTCATGCCGGCGTCAGACGCCAGCTCGCGCCGCATCTTCACGTCCACCGTGGGTTTGTTGGGTTTCACACTGGCGTCCAGATCGACCAGGCCGACGATGGGGCGGATGCGCTCCATCACCGTGGCACTCAGGCGCTCCAGCTCGGCCAGGTCGTCGCCCTGCAGCGAAAACTCCACCTGCTTGTTGCCACCCACCGCGTCGAGCAAGCCCACGTGGGTCACGGTGATGCCGGGCACGCTGCGCAGGCGCTCGCGCAGTTGGGCCGACATCGCATCGGCGCTGAGGCTGCGGTCCTTGCGGTCGACCAGGCGCACATACACGCTGGCGTACATGGTGCCCTGGGCGTTGCCGGTGTTCAGCGTGGACAGCGTGTACTTCACCTCGGGGAACTGGCGCAGGATGGCCTCCACCTCGCGCGTCTTGGCCTCGGTGGCCTGCAGCGACGAGCCCACCGGCGTGTGAAAGCTCAACGAGGTTTCCGAAAAGTCGGCCTTGGGCACGAACTCGGTGCCCAGCAGCGGCAGCACGAACAGGCTGCCGATGAAGGTGGCCAGCGCCACGCCCAGCGTGGCCAGCTTGTGCTTGAGCGACCAGCGCAGCGTGGTCTGGTAGGTGTCGGCCAGGTCGTCCTGGAAGCGGTCGAACCAGCCGGTGACGCGGCCGACCGTTCGGTCGTACAGAGACCGTTCGCCCTGAGCCTGTCGAAGGGTCGAGGGGTCGTGCCACACCGACGACAGCATCGGATCGAGCGTGAAGCTCACGAACATGGAGATGAGCACCGCCGCCACCATGGTGATGCCGAACTCGTGGAAGAACTTGCCGATGATGCCGCCCATGAAACCGATGGGCAGGAACACCGCGACGATGGACAGCGTGGTGGCCAGCACGGCCAGGCCGATCTCCTGCGTGCCTTCCATGGCCGCGTTGAAGGGTGTCTTTCCCATCTGCACGTGGCGCACGATGTTCTCGCGCACGACGATGGCGTCGTCGATCAGCAGGCCCACCGAGAGTGTGAGCGCCATCAGCGTGATCATGTTGATGGTGAACCCGAAGAGGTTCATGAAGAAGAAGGTGCCGATCAGCGCAATGGGCAGCGTGAGACCGGTGATGACGGTGGAGCGCCACGAATTCAGGAACAGGAAGACGATCAGCACCGTGAGCAGCGCACCTTCGATGAGCGTGCGGCGCACGTTGTCCACCGAGACGCGGATGGGTCTTGAGCCATCGGCGATCTGCTCCAGCCGGATGCCCGGCGGCAGCTCGGCTCGCAGCGTTTCCACCGCCGCTTTCAGGCCGTCCGTCACAGCGATGGTGTTCTCGTCCTGGGACTTCTGCACCTGCAGCAGCAGCGTGCGCTGGCCGTTGTAGAGCGCGAGACTCTGCACTTCCTCGGTGCCGTCGTTGACGGTCGCCACCTGGGACAGGCGCACCGCCTGGCCGGCGCGGCGCGCGACGATGATGTCGCCGAAATCCTGCGGGTTCTGAAGGCGCGAGAGCAGCTGCACCACACGCTCGCTCTCGCCGGTTTTCAGCGTGCCCACCGGGAGGTCCTGGTTCTCGTTGCGCACGGCGCTGGTGACCTGTTCGGTGGTCACACCCAAAGCCTCCATGGCCGACGGGTTGAGTTCGATGTTGATGGCGCGCTGCGTGCCGCCCACCAGCGTGACCGAGCCGACACCGCGCACGTTCTCCAGCCGCTTCTTGAAGGTTTGTTCGGCCCAGGTCGTGAGCTCCACCGCGCTGGGTGTCTTGCCGTTCACGGCTTCGGGAATGACCGCGACCGACCAGATGGAGCGCGCCGCCGGATCAAAGCGCAGCACGCGCGGCTCTTCCACCTCGTCGCGCAGCAGCGGGCGCAGGATGCCGATTTTCTCGCGCACGTCTTCGGCTGCCTTGCGCCCGTCCACCGTGAGCTGGAACTCGATGATGACAACCGACGAACCTTCGTAACTGCGCGAGGTCAGGGTGTTCACGCCCGCCACCGCGTTCACCGCTTCTTCGACCTTCTTGGTGACTTCGGATTCGACGATCTCGGGCGATGCGCCGGGGTAGGCGGTGGTGACCACGACCACCGGAAAGTCGATGTTGGGGAACTGGTCGACCTGCAGGCGCTGGAACGAGAAGATGCCCATCACCACGAAGGCGACCATCACCATGGTGGCGAACACCGGGTTGCGAAGCGAGACCTGGGTGAACCACATGGCTTGCTGCTCAGTTGGTGGCGGGTGTGTTCAGGCGCACGGCAGTGCCCTCGCGGATCAACCCGGCTTGTGCGCGCAGCAGCTGGGTGCCGGCGGGCAAACCCTCCACCGCGCGCATGGGCTCGGTGCCCAGGAGACCGGTGGCACCCACCTGCAGCGGCACGTGCACCACCGCGCCTTCGCGCACGACCTGCACATAAGGCTGCGGCTTGTCGTTGCGCACGGTGGAGGCCGGCACGGCCAGCGCCGTGACCGAGCCGATCACGATGTGCCCCTGCGCAAACAGCCCCTGGCGCATGCCGGGCAGCGCGGGCACGCGCAGGTACACCAGCACGCTGCGGCTGGCCGCCTGCACGCTGGGGTTGATGCGCGCCACGGTGGCCTGCACCGGCTCGGGCTGGCCTTCCACCGTGAGACGCGCCGTCTGCCCCACCTTCACGGCGACCGCATCGGCGGGCGCAATGGCAGCCTCCATCTCGAAACCGGAGAGGTCCACCACGTCGAGCACGCGTGTGTCGATGCCCACACGTTCACCGTTCTGCACCAGCCGGGCCGAGACTTGGCCTGTGAGCGGCGAGCGCAGCGTGGTGTCGGCCAGCGACTTGCGGGCAATGTCCAGCGCAGCCAGCGCGGCCTGGTGGGTGGCTTCGGCGCTGGCGAGGTTGGCGGTGGCCGTGTCCAGCGCGGTGTTGGAAATGAAGCCCTGGCGCACCAGCGCCTGGTTGTTGTCGAAGGTGCGTTTGGCAATCGCCGCCTGCGCCTGCGCCGACTCGGCCTGGCGCATGGACTGGCGCACGCGCGCCTGGGCTTCCGTGCTGTCGATGCGCGCCACCACCTCGCCGGCTTTCACCGGGTCGCCTTCGCGTTTGCTCAGGCCCTGGATCTCGCCGGCGGGCCTGGCCTTGATGGCCGCGGTCTGCAGCGCATCCACCGAGCCCGACAAGGCCACGGTCTGGGTGAGCTCGATGCTTTGCACCGTCACCACGTCGGTGGGCGAGAGCGTGTAGGTCGGCGTCTTTTGCAGCGATTGCGCAGCCGCCATGGCCGCCTCGTTCGTGGCCTTGCGCTTGCCCAGCGCGCGCGTGACGCCCAGCGCAACGCCGAGCACCAGCGCAATGAGCAGCAGCCACTTGATCCAGAAAGACAGCGGGCGGCGGGTGTTCATGGCGGGTGGCTTGAAAGATTCAGACGTTGGGGCGGCCGGGCGCGGACAGCATGCCGGTCAGCAGCAGGTCGACCTGGGCATCGATGAAGCCCACAGGGTCGATTTGCGCGGACGCCGGGCAGCACGGCGCCATGGCGTGTTTCCACATCAGCAGGAAGATCATCGGCGCGATCAGGCTGTAGACCGCGTATTCCATGGGCAGCGGTCGGAAATCGCCCCGGTCCACACCGCGCTGCAGGATGCGGCGGATCAGGTCGTGGCCAGGCTCGATCACTTCTCTTTGGTAGAAGGCCGCGATTTCGGGAAACATGCCGGCTTCGCTCATCACCAGCTTGGTGATGCCCGAGGCGGGTGTCATGCCGATGCGTTCCCACCACGAGTGCATGCAGTAGCGCACCAGCTCGGCGCTGTCGCCGCTGAAGCGCTCGAACTCTTCGTTCCACTCGGTGAAGCGCCCGGCGATGTTCTCGCGCACGACCGCCTTGAACAGCTCTTCCTTGCTCGGGAAATACAGGAACAGGGTGCCCTTGGACACGCCCGCCATGGCCGCCACCTCTTCCACCCGGGTGGCGGCGAAGCCTTTTTCAACGAAGAGCGTCAGTGCCGCGTCCAGCAACTCGCCCGGGCGCGCTTCCTTGCGCCGCGAACGGCGCTGCGGCGCGTCGGGCTCGACGGGGGCGCTGGTGTCTGAGGCGGGGGACAAAGGCATGCGGGTGAGTTTAATGACCGGTGGGTCATCAATATACCCGACACCCCTCCGTTCCCCTGTGTCGCCGGGGTAAAGCCCTGGCAACCGAGGCAAGGCCCCGCCGCTTCAGGAAAACGCCTGGATGCCGGTGATCGCGCGGCCCAGGATGAGGGCGTGGATGTCGTGCGTGCCTTCGTAGGTGTTCACCACCTCCAGGTTCACCAGGTGGCGCGCCACGCCGAACTCGTCGCTGATGCCGTTGCCACCCATCATGTCGCGCGCCAGGCGGGCCACGTCCAGCGCCTTGCCGCAGCTGTTGCGCTTCAGGATGCTCGTGATCTCCACCGCCGCCGTGCCTTCGTCCTTCATGCGGCCCAGGCGCAGGCAGCCTTGCAGGCCCAGGCTGATCTCGGTCAGCATGTCGGCCAGCTTCTTCTGGATCAGTTGGTTGGCAGCGAGCGGGCGGCCGAACTGCTGGCGGTCCATCACGTACTGGCGGGCGCGGAAGAAACAGTCTTCTGCGGCACCGAGCGCGCCCCAGGCGATGCCGTAGCGCGCGCTGTTCAGACACGTGAACGGGCCTTTCAGGCCACGCACCTCGGGGAAGGCGTTTTCTTCGGGGCAGAACACCCCGTCCATCACGATTTCACCGGTGATGGAGGCACGCAGGCCGACCTTGCTGTGGATGGCCGGGGCACTCAGGCCCTTCATGCCCTTGTCGAGAATGAAGCCGCGGATCGAACCTTCGTCGTCCTTGGCCCAGACCACGAACACGTCGGCGATCGGGCTGTTGCTGATCCACATCTTCGAGCCCGAGAGGCTGTAGCCACCGGCAACCTTTTTGGCGCGCGTGACCATGCTGCCGGGGTCCGAGCCGTGGTTGGGTTCGGTCAGGCCGAAACAGCCGATCCACTGGCCGCTGGCGAGTTTGGGCAGGTACTTCTGCTTTTGTTCTTCGGTGCCGAACTCGTTGATGGGCACCATCACCAGCGAGCTCTGCACGCTCATCATGGAGCGGTAGCCGGAGTCCACACGCTCCACTTCGCGCGCCACCAGGCCGTAACACACGTAGTTCAAACCACTGCCGCCGTAGGCCTCGGGGATGGTGGGGCCGAGCAGGCCGAGTTCACCCATTTCGCGAAAGATCGCCGGGTCGGTCTTCTCGTGGCGGAAGGCTTCCACCACACGCGGGGCCAGGCGTTCCTGGCAGTAGGCGTGAGCGGCATCGCGCACGGCGCGCTCGTCGTCGGTGAGCTGCGCGTCCAGGTGGAAGGGGTCTTCCCAGCTGAAGCTGGCTTTGACTTTGGTGGGGGAAAGCATGGTCGGTGTCTCCGAGTGTTGGGGTGGCAATGCGCGCATTGTCCGCCCGGCATGAATACCTGTCTAATATCGAAAAGGTATCCATCCATACAGGAAAGCTATTCATGGAATTCCGTCACCTGCGCTATTTCCTGGTGCTGGCCGAAGAGCTGCATTTCGGCCGCGCCGCACAGCGCCTGGCCATCACCCAGCCGCCGCTCTCGCTCAACATTCAGCAGCTCGAAGCCTCGGTGGGCGCGCAGCTCTTCACCCGCAACAGCCGGGGCGTGCAGCTCACCGCGGCGGGGCAGGCGTTTGTGCCGGCAGCCCGTTCGCTGCTCGACCAGGCGGGTCTGGCGGCGAGGGAAGCGCGAGAGGTGTCGCAAGGCATGCTGGGCAGCCTGCAGATCGGTTTTGCCGGCACCGTGCTTTACCGCGGCCTGCCGCAGATCCTGCAGGGCTTTGCGGTGGACCACCCCAAGCTGCGCCTGGTGCTGCGCGAACTGAGTTCGAGCGACCAGCTCATCGACCTGATGCACGAGCGGCTGGACATCGGCTTTGTGCACACCACGCGGGTGCCGGCGGGCTTTTCGCAGATCCTGGTGTCCAGCCAGCCGTTCGTGGCCTGCCTGCCGGCGGGCCATGCGTTGGCGAAGCGCAAACGCTTGTCATTGGCGCGGCTGCAGGGCGAGCCGTTTGCGGTGGTGTCGCGCGCTGTGTCGCCCGACTACCACGAGCGCATCCTCGGCCTGTGCGCCGACGCGGGGTTTTCGCCCGAGATCCGCTTCGAGCTGCGGCACTGGCTCAGCGTGGTGTCCATCGTGTCGCAGGGGCTGGGCTGCGCGCTGGTGCCGGCGGCGCTGCAGCAGGCCGGGCTGCCCGGCGCGGTGTTCGTGCCGCTTGATGTGGACACGCCGCCTTATGAGACCCATTGCCTTTGGAAGACCGACAGAGACCAGGCCGCGCTGGGGGCATTTCTGGGCGCGGTGCGCGGGTTTGCCCAACCACTACAGTGAGGCGCTGAAAGAATCCTGCGTCGGGCGCGACCAACGCAGGCAAACATGCACATGAAGGACACATGGAGAACACGATGAGCGACAGACAAGTACTGGTTTTGGGCGGTGGTTGTTTCTGGTGCACCGAGTCGGTGTACGTGGGGGTCAAGGGCGTGACCGACGTGGAGTCGGGCTACAGCAACGGCCACGTGAAGCAGCCCACCTACGAGCAGGTGTGCACCGGCACCACCGGGCACAACGAAGTGGTGCGGCTGGAGTACGACCCGGCGCAGATCAGCACGCGCGAGATCCTTGAAGTCTTCTTTGTGATCCACGACCCGACCACGTTGAACCGCCAGGGCAACGACGTGGGCACGCAGTACCGCAGCGGCATCTACTTCACCACGCCCGAACAGCAGGCGGTGGCGCAAGACCTGATCGACGAACTCACGCGCGACAAGGCTTACGGCAAACCCATCGTGACCGAGGTGGTGCCGCTGGACAACTACTCGGCCGCCGAGGCCTACCACCAGGACTTCTTCGAGCGCAATCCCAACCAGGGCTACTGCATGATGGTGGCGGCGCCCAAGGTGGCGAAGTTTCGCAAGACGTTTGCGCGCCTGGCGAAGTAGGCCCGCACAGGCCAAAAAAAGGACGCCGCGGCGTCCTTTTTCGTTGTGGGGCCTCAGGTCTCAGTTGCGGGGTGCGGCCGTAGCCGCGGCCAACGCCGTCATGTTGAGCACACGCCGCACCGTGGCCGCCGGTGTGAGGATGTGCACCGTGCGCGCCGCGCCCATGAGGATGGGGCCCACCGTCACACCACCGCTGGCGGTGGTCTTCATCACGTTGTAGAGGATGTTGGCCGCGTCCAGGTTCGGGCAGATCAGCAGGTTGGCCGAGCCCGTGAGCGTGGTGTCGGTCAGGTAGGCGCTGCGGATCTCGGGCTGCAGCGCGGCGTCGCCGTGCAACTCGCCGTCGCACTCGATCTCGGGATGCGCGGCCACGAACAGGTCGCGGGCGTTGGCCATCTTGCGTGCGGAGGCGCGTTTGCTCGACCCATAGCTGGAGTGCGAGAGGAACGCCACCTTGGGCGGCAAGCCAAAGCGTTGCACCTCCTGCGCCGCCATCCAGGCGATCTCGGCCAGCTCTTCGGCGCTCGGCATCTCGTTCACGTAGGTGTCGGCAATGAAGATCGGACCGCGGTCGGTCATGAGTGCGTTCACCGACGCGTAGAGTCCCGCGCCTTCGCGGCGACCGAGCACGTGGTCGATGCGCTCCAGGTGCGTCATGTAGCCGCCCACCAGGCCGCAGATGAGCGCGTCCGCGTCGCCCAGCGAGACCATGAGCGAACCGATGATGGTGTTGGAGCGTCGCACCGCCGCCTTGGCCACCTCGGGTGTCGCGCCCTCGCGGCCCATGAGCTGGTGGTAATGCTCCCAGTACTGGCGAAAGCGCGGATCGTCCTCGGGGTTCACGTTCAGCACGTCCTGCCCGAGCTTCATGCGCAGGCCGGCCTTGGTGATGCGCGCCTCGATCACGGCCGGGCGACCAATCAGGATGGGCACGGCGATCTGGTCGTCGATGGCCATCTGCGCTGCGCGCAGTGCACGTTCGTCTTCGCCGTCGGCATAGGCCACGCGCTGTTTGTTGGGCAGACCCTTGGCCGCGTTGAAGATCGGCTGCATCAGGATGCCGGTCTGGTAGACGAAGCGTCCGAGCTGTTGGCGGTAGGCCTCCATGTCCTGGATCGGCCGCGTGGCCACGCCGGAGTCGGCGGCGGCCTGCGCCACGGCCGGCGCGATGCGCAGGATCAGGCGCGAGTCGAACGGCTTGGGAATGATGTAGTCGGGGCCGAAGCTGAGCTCCTGCCCGGCGTAGGCGTTGGCCACTTCTTCGCTGGTTTCGCTCTTCACCAGATCGGCGATCTGGCGCACGCAGGCCAGCTTCATTTCTTCGGTGATCTTGGTGGCGCCGCAGTCGAGTGCGCCCCGGAAGATGTAGGGGAAACACAGGACGTTGTTGACCTGGTTGGGGTAGTCGCTGCGGCCGGTGGCGATGATGCAGTCGGGCCGCACGGCCTTGGCCAGCTCGGGCCGGATCTCGGGCTCCGGGTTGGCCAGCGCGAGGATGATGGGCTTGGGGCCCATGGTCTTGACCATCTCGGCGGTCAGCACGCCGGGCGCCGAACAGCCCAGGAACACGTCGGCGCCGTTGACCGCGTCGGCCAGCGTGCGCAGCGGCGTCTTCTGCGCGTAGCGCGCCTTGGACTCGTCGTAACCGCCGGGTCGGCCTTCAAAGATCACGCCCTTGGAGTCGCAGACAAAGATGTTCTCGCGCGACACACCCAGGCCGACCATCACGTCCAGGCAGGCGATGGCGGCCGCACCCGCGCCACTCACCACCAGCTTGACCGCGCCGATGTCCTTGCCCACCAGCTCCAGGCCGTTGAGCAGGGCGGCGGCCGAGATGATGGCGGTGCCGTGCTGGTCGTCGTGGAACACCGGGATGCCCATGCGCTCGCGCAGCTTCTTTTCGATGTAGAAGCACTCGGGCGCCTTGATGTCTTCCAGGTTGATGCCACCCAGCGTGGGCTCCAGCGCGGCAATGATTTCGACGAGCTTGTCCGGGTCTTTTTCGTCGAGCTCGATGTCGAACACATCGATGCCGGCGAATTTCTTGAACAGGCAACCCTTGCCCTCCATCACCGGCTTGGCGGCCAGCGGGCCGATGTCGCCCAGGCCGAGCACGGCCGTGCCGTTGGTGATCACGCCGACCAGGTTGCCGCGCGAGGTGTACTCGGCCGCCAGCGTGGGGTCGGCCTCGATGGCGAGACACGGGTAGGCCACGCCGGGCGAGTAGGCCAGCGACAGGTCGCGCTGGTTGGACAGGGGTTTGGTGGGGGTGACGGCAATCTTGCCGCGCGAGGGCGTGCGGTGGTATTCAAACGCGGCGTCGCGCAGGGCTTCTTCGGCGGGGGTCATGTGTGTCTCCTGTGACCGTTGTTGTGCGTTTCATTGTGCCCCTCGTCGGGGGCTGCGCAAGAGGGGGTATCAGGTGGGCTGGAGCAGATCGAACAACGTGCGCGCGATCACTTTGGTGGCGCGGCGCAAGTCTTCCAGCACCAGATTTTCATCCGCGCGTTTGGCGTTCGATTCGCGCACCGTTCGCGGGCCCGCGCCGTAGATCACGCCGGGGATGCCGTGCTCGCCGTAAATGCGCACATCGGTGTAGAGCGGCGTGCCCACGGCGGGAATGGTTTCACCGAACACGGCTTGGCCGTGCTTCTGAATGGCCTGGACCAGCGGCCGGTTGCCGGGCAGGGGTTTGAGCGCGCGCGCCAGCAGGATGCGCTTCACGTCAACAGAGATCGCACGACCGCCGCGCGGCGGGTTGAAGCTCGCGGCGGCCTGCTCGATGGCGCGGCGCAGTGATGCTTCCACCTCGGCCGGGTCTTCCTCGGGGATCATGCGGCGGTCGACCTTGAGCACCACCTTTCCAGGGATCACGTTGGTGTTGGTGCCACCGCTGATCTGGCCCACGTTCAGGTAGGGGTGGGTGATGCCTTCAACGTTCGACGTGATCTTCAGGTAGTCGGTGTTGAGCGCGTAGAGCGCATTCAGGATGTGCGTGGCGCCTTGCAGCGCGTCGGTGCCACTGTCGGGAATGGCGGCGTGCGCCATGTCGCCGTGCACCGTCACTTCGAGTTGAAGGCACCCGTTGTGCGCTACCACCACCTGGTAGCTGAAGCCCGCGGCGATCATCAGGTCGGGTTTCGTCAAACCCTTCTTCAACAACCAGTCGGGACCGACCTCACCGCCGTACTCCTCGTCGTAGGTCACGTGCAGTTCCACGCCGCCCGTGAGCTTCGCATTCAACGATTCGAGCGCGCGGATGGCGAAGCTGAAGCTGGCAATGTCGCACTTGCTCACCGCCGTGGCACGGCCATAGATCTTGCCGTCCACGATCTCGCCGCCGTAGGGGTCGTGGGTCCAGCCTTCGCCGGGTGGCACCACATCACCGTGGGCGTTGAGCGCGATGGTCTTGCCCGGGCCGTAAGGCCTGCGCACGATCAGGTTGGTGATGCTCTGCAGGCCGGCGGCTTGCACTTCGCTGGCAGGCACGGCGTGTTTCTCTGCGCTCAGGCCCATGGCGGCGAGCAGCTCGGCCGTGCGTTCGGCGTGGGGCGCGTTGTTGCCGGGCGGTGTGTCGGTGGGCACGCGCACGAGCTCCTGCAGAAAGCGCACTTCCTCGTCGAAATGGGCGTCGATCCAGGCGTCGAGTTGGGTATGAAGGGTCATGGTTGGTGAGGGCTTCGACAAGCTCAGCCCGAACGGAGGTGGTTGTTGGTGGCGGGTGGTATCCGTTCGCCCTGAGCCTGTCGAAGGGCTCACAGGCACGGGGGTGTTTCAGCGATGTTCGGAGGCGAGTTGGTCGAGCAGGTGCGAGAAGGCGTTGACGCACAACTCGATGTCGTCGCTGGTGGTGGATTCGAGCGGGTTGTGGCTGATGCCGCTGTTGAGACCGCGCACAAACAGCATGGCCTGTGGCATCACCTCGTGCAGCTTCATCGCATCGTGGCCGGCGCCGCTGGGCATGCGGTGCAGCGGAACGCCCAAGGCGGTCACGGCCTTCTCCCAGCGGGCTTGCCAGGCGGGCGCGCTGGGCGCGGCGGCTGCGCGCATGGTCTCCTCCAGCGTGAGGCCGATGCCGCGCCGCTCGCAGATGGCGCGCAGTTGCGCCAGGATGTCGCGCTCCAGCGCGTCGCGCTGAGCGTTGCTGGGCGCGCGCAAATCCAGCGAGAAGCGGCAGCGGCCGGGCACCACGTTGATGGAGCCGCCTGGAACTTGCAGCATGCCGATGGTGGCGACCGAATCGCCATCGGCCGCAGCACGCTGCTCGGCGAAGAGCGCGAGTTCGGCCACCGCGCTGGCGGCGTCGCGTCGGCGGTTCATGGGCGTGGTGCCGGCGTGGCTGGCCATGCCGATGGCCTCGCACTGGTAACGCACGCTGGCGTTGATGGAGGTGACCACACCGAGTGGCAGGTCCATCTCGTTGAGCACAGGGCCTTGTTCGATGTGCACCTCCACAAAGCCGAGGTAGTTCGACGGGTCGCGTTGAAGCGCGCCGATGGCCTCCAGCGTGGCCGGCAGGCCGGCGTGCTGCATGGCGGCGCGCATGGTCACGCCGTCTGCGTCCTGCTGGTCTAGCCAGGCCGGGTTGAAGTGGCCGGTGAGTGCACCCGAGCCCAGGAAGGTGGCCTTGTAGCGCTGGCCTTCCTCTTCGGCAAAGCCCACCACCTCGATGGCGAACGGCAGGCGTTTGCCGGCCGCGTGGAGTTGTTTCACGCAGGCCATGGGCACGAAGATGCCCAGGCGCCCGTCGTACTTGCCGCCGTTGCGCACGGTGTCGAAATGACTCCCCGTGAGCAGTGTCTTGGCCCCCTCTCCCGCTTGCGGGAGAGGGCTGGCCTTGTACACACCCACCACGTTCCCCACAGCATCAATCTTCACCTCATCAAACCCACATTCCTTCATGCGCGCTACCAGATCGGCCGCACACGCCCGGTGCGCATCGGTCAGGTAAGTGACAGTGAGTTGACCCTGTTCGGCGAACCCGGGATCGCTGTGACGCGAGAGGTCTTCGTGCCAGTCCCACACCTCGTTGCCCACAGTGGGCGTGAAGCCGAACTTGTCGTTGAGCCGGATCTCGGCGATGCGGTGGATGTTGCGCAGGCACTCGGCGCGCTCGAAGTCCACCGGGTTGCCCAGGCGGCGCTCCACCGTGGCGATGATCTCGCGCTTGGACAGGCCCGTGCCGCGCGGTCCGCGCACCGCGAGGATGAATGGAAAGCCGAACTTCGCGATGTACTGCGCGTTGAGCTGCTGGATGTGCGCCAGCTCCTCGGGCGTGCAATTCGTGAGGCCAGCCTTCTGCTGTTCGTTGGTCGACTCAGTGGTGAGCGAACGGCTCTCCATGGCCTTGCCGGCAAGCTCCGGGTGGGCGCGGATCAGCGCGAGCTGCGCGTCCAGGCTCGCGTTGGCCAGCACGGTCACCATGGCGTGTTTGAGCGCGGCAAGCGATACAAAAGGCCGTTGTACGAGTGCCTGCTCCGCAATCCACGGGGAGTGTTCGTACAGGCCGTCGAGCAGGCGCAGCGCCTCGGCGGGCGTGGCGCTGTTGAGTTGTTGCAGGGTGGTGGTCATGGCTCAGGCGGGGGCCGGGTGGTGCTGGCGCCAGTGGCGGGCGATGTCGATGCGCCGCGCGACCCACACGTGGTCGTGTTGCGCGATGTGGTCCAGGAAACGCTGCAGCGCGGTGATGCGCCCGGGGCGGCCGAGCAGCCGGCAGTGCATGCCGATGCTCATCATCTTCGGGCGGTCCAGGCCGGCCGGGTCGCCCTCGGCGTAGAGCGCGTCGAAGCTGTCCTTGAGGTACTGGAAAAACGGGTCGGCGTGCGAGAAGCCTTGCGGCAATGCGAAGCGCATGTCGTTGCAGTCCAGCGTGTAGGGCACGATGAGCTGGTGGGTGTTGCTGCCGTCGGTCTTCTGCACCTTCATCCAGAACGGCAGGTCGTCGCCGTAGTAGTCGCTGTCGTACTCGAAGCCGCCGAAGTCGGCCACGAGGCGGCGCGTGTTGGGGCTGTCGCGCCCGGTGTACCAGCCCAGCGGGCGGCTGCCGGTGAGGTCTTGCATGATCTGCATGGCCTGCGCCATGTGCGTGCGTTCGGTGGCTTCATCCACGTTCTGGTAGTGGATCCACTTGAGGCCGTGGCAGGCGAACTCGTGGCCGAGTTCCTTCAGCGCGGCCGCCACGTCGGGGCAGCGCTGCAGTGCGGTGGCCACGCCGAACACGGTGAGCGGGAGACCACGCTGTTCGAACTCGCGCAGGATGCGCCAGACGCCTGCGCGCGAGCCGTATTCGTAGATGCCTTCCATGCTGATGTGTCGCGCGGGATAGGCCGCCGGGTTGAACATCTCGGAGAGGAATTGTTCGGACGCGTCGTCGCCGTGCAGCACGCTGTTCTCGCCGCCCTCTTCATAGTTCAGCACGAACTGCACGGCGATGCGCGCACCGTTGGGCCAACGAGCGTGGGGTGTGGTGCGGCCGTATCCAGCCAGGTCGCGCGGGTAGGGCAGGGTGGCGTCGTAGGTCATGACAAGGCGAGGGAGAGTTCGTTGGTGGGCAGCTTGCGGTCGAAGGTGAGGTTTTCTTCAACGTGTTGCAGGTGCTCGGTCATCAGGCGCACGGCCAGCGCTTCGTCGCGCGCGGCCAGGGCTTTCACGATGTCGGCATGTTCGTCGTGCGAGTGCGCGGCCGCCTGGTTGGTCTGGTACATGAGCGTGATCAATGCGCAGCGCGAGATGAGGTCGCGCAGCAGCTCGGCCAGCACCTGGTTGCCCATGAGCTCGGCCATGCGCACGTGAAAGTCGCCCAGCAGCTCGGTGCGTCCGGCCACGTCTTCGTTGTTCACGGCCTGCTTCTCTTGCGCCACGTGTTCGCGCAGCGCCTTGATCCGGGCGGGGGTCACGGTTTGCACAAAGGCGCGCGTCATTTCCGCTTCCAGCATGCGCCGCACGGCAAACACCTGCTGCGCCTCTTCGACCGAGGGCGCGGCCACGAAGGCCCCGCGCGCGGGCTCCAGGCGGATCAGCCGGTTTTGGGACAGCTGGAACAGGGCCTGGCGGACCAAGGTGCGCGAGACCCCGAAGTGATCGGCCAGCTTCTGCTCGGCCAGCTTGGTGCCGGGGTTCAGTCTGTGCTCGACGATGGCGCGCGTGAGCGACTCGACGATGTGCAGGGTGCTGGAGGTTTCCATGGATTCATCATAGCCAGAAAACCGGAAAAGTGTATACACTTTCAGTCGACTGATCACCACCGGAGAGACGACCATGGGCTTGAGTACACACGTTCTGGACACCATGCACGGCTGCCCTGCTGCCGGCATGCAGGTGGAACTGCACACCACACAGGGCGATCAGGCCGCGTTGGTCAAACGCTTCACGCTCAACGCCGATGGCCGCAACCCCGATGGGCCGCTGTACGACAACGCCAGCCTGAAGGCGGGGACTTACCGCCTGGTGTTCGATGTGAAGGGCTATTTCGCGGCCAGGGGTGTGGTGCTGCCCGAGCCCAACTTTCTCAACCGGGTGTCGCTGGATTTCGGCGTGGCGCACACCGACCAGCATTACCACGTGCCGCTGCTGGTGAGCCCGTGGAGTTATTCCACCTACCGAGGGAGTTGAGCCTCCCAAAGAAGAAACCCGCCTTTCGGCGGGTTTCTTCTACTTGCTCCGTTGACCCTCGGTCAGCGTGTCGAGCTGGAAGTTGCCGCTCTTGTCCCACAGCCAGACGTCGGTGTAGGTCACGCCGCCCATGCGCACGGGGGCGGGGAACGGGGCAGCGGCGCGCACGGTGCGTTCGATCTCGCGCATCACGTCGGGCACATGGCTCGGCGCGCGCATCCAGCTCACGTTGCGCACCTGGCCGCGGTTGTCCACCTCCACCTGCAACACGCCGACCGCGTGCATCAGCGGCGGAAGTTGACCCTTGTAAATGCGGTGGCTGTTGCGCTCATAGATGTGCCGTGCGCCGTCCTTGCGGTAGTCCAGGGGCGACACCGCCTGGGAGATGAACTCGGGCGGAGGCAGTGTCGAGACCGGTGGTGGCGGGATGGCCGCTGCCGGCGGGGGCGGTGGCGCGGCGGGGGGTTGTGGTGGAGGCGGCGTGGCACACGAGGCCAGCAGGACGGCGGTCAGCACGCCGAGCCAGGCCCAGGGAGCGCGGGTGTTGCGGGTGGAAACAGGGGCATCCGGCCGGGCGGCGGGATGCGGTACGGGTTCGATGTCTCTCATGTGGGCAAACCTGTTGGAACTGATCGGGCCCGGTCTCGCATCGAGAGCGCATATGAACGGGTGGATGGCGTGTATTGTGGATCGGCTGTGGCGTTTCGCACAGTAAGGTCGATACTGGCCCGTTCGGTTCCCGTTTACGTCTCCATACACATTCTTTGACATCGGCGCCACACATGCCCGGCGAGCTTGAAACCTTTCTGCTGAATCTGGCGCGGGGTCCGGCGGTGCTCATCACCGTTGAGCACACGCGCGGCTCCGTTCCTCGCGAACCGGGCGCCTGGATGGCGGTCTTTGCCGACGCGACACGCGGCGAAGTGGGCACGATCGGCGGCGGCCAGTTGGAGTGGAAAGCAACACAACAGGCCCGCGAAGCCCTGGGGCGCCGGGCTCTGCGGCCCGGCGATGGCCTGGCCGAGTGGCGCGAGAGCATCACGCTCGGGCCGAGCCTGGGCCAGTGTTGCGGTGGCGCGCTGGTGTTGCGCTTTGAGCTGGTGGACGCTTCGCACGCGGCAGAGCTGCGCGATCGATTGCGGCCATCACACACGCCGCTGGCGCTGTTCGGCGGTGGCCACGTGGGGCGGGCGATCGTGCAGGCGGTCGCACCCCTGCCGTTCGCCGTGAGCTGGATCGACAGCCGAGACGGTGTGTTTCCGCCCGACCTGCCCGATCAGGTGACCA
Organism: Hydrogenophaga sp.; assembly: GCA_046314475.1. Classification (GTDB taxonomy): domain Bacteria; phylum Pseudomonadota; class Gammaproteobacteria; order Burkholderiales; family Burkholderiaceae_C; genus Hydrogenophaga. The sequence continues at coordinate 5,789 of JBKBWW010000057.1, read as the reverse complement.
CCGAACATTCAGACCCGGTGCACGCCGCCGTGCGCGATGTGCCGACGGGGGCTTGTGTGCTGGTCATGAGTTTTTCTCACGCCGAAGACCTGGACGTGGTGGCCACCTGCCTGCAGCGCCAGCGCGAGCGCAACGACCTCGCCTTCATCGGCCTGATCGGCAGCCGCACCAAGTGGGCCACCTTCAGTCATCGCCTTGCCGAGCGCGGTTTCACCGCTGCAGAGCTGGCCCGCGTGACCTGCCCGATCGGCTTGCCGGGCATCGAGAGCAAGGTGCCTGCGGTGATCGCGGCGTCGGTCGTGGCTCAGTTGTTGCTTGCCGTGAGCACCGCCGAAGCCGCTGCGCACGTGGCTTGATTGTCTTCAATATGTGTATACACTTTGCCGATTCGCAAGACTTGAACTTGCCTTGAGACGCCATGGAAACCTACCTGCTCGACTGGGCCAACCTGCTGCTGCGCTGGCTGCACGTGATCGTGGCGATTGCCTGGATCGGCTCGTCCTTCTACTTCGTCTTTCTCGACAGCAGCCTCACGCCGCCCGAGGACGAGCAGCTCAAAAAGGACGGTGTGAGTGGTGAGCTCTGGGCCGTGCATGGCGGCGGCTTCTACCACCCGGTGAAGTTCGCGGTGTCCCCGCCCAAGCTGCCCGAGCACCTGCACTGGTTTTACTGGGAGAGTTACTCCACCTGGCTCTCGGGCTTTGCGCTCTTCCTTATCTCCTACCTCTGGAGTCCGAGCGTTTACCTGATCGACCCCAATGTGTTTGTGTGGAGCCCGGCTGCCGCGATCGCGGGCGCGCTGGCTTTCCTGGTGGTGTTCTGGCTCCTGTACGACGCGATCTGCCGCACGCTGGGCCAGAGCCAAAACGGCGACGCCAAAGTGGGCGCGCTGGTGCTCGTGCTGGTGTGTGTGGCGGCCTGGCTGGCCACGCAACTGTTCGCCGGCCGCGCAGCGTTCCTGCTGATGGGCGCGATGATCGCGACCGCCATGAGCGCCAACGTGTTCTTCTGGATCATCCCGGGTCAGCGCACCGTGGTGGCCGACCTCAAGGCGGGCCGCCCGGTGGACCCGATCCACGGCAAGCGCGGCAAGCAGCGCAGCGTGCACAACACCTACTTCACGCTGCCGGTGTTGTTTGCGATGTTGAGCAACCACTACAGCTTCACCTACACCCACCCGCAGAACTGGCTGATCCTGATCGGCATGATGTTCGCGGGCGCGGCGATCCGGCAGTTCTTCGTGATGCGCCATGGGTTCAAGCTCGGGCGCAATGCGCACCCATGGCCTTATGCCGCTGCCGGCGTGGTGGTGCTGATCGCACTCATCGTCTGGCTCAAGCCCGCGCCGGTGCAGGCCGTGGCGGTGCCCGATGTGGTGAGCTACGCGCAGCTCAAACCCGTGATCGAACAGCGCTGCGTGATGTGCCATGGCGAAGCCTTGCAGTCGAAGAACGTGCGGCTCGACTCTCCCGAGGCGATGAAGCAGCACGCCCAGGCGGTCTACCAGCAGGTGGTCGTCACCAGGATCATGCCCATGAACAACGCAACGGGCATCACCGAAGAAGAGCGGGCCTTGATCGGGCAGTGGTTCAAGGGCGGTGCGAAGCTGGAGTGATGCATGGGCGGGGTGCATCGGGGGGTATGTGATCTGCGGTAACCTCAAACCCGATTTCACCAACCCACCCGCACACCATGAAAACGAAAGCCGCCGTCGCCTGGAAAGCAGGCCAGCCCCTCACCATTGAAACCGTCGACCTGGAAGGGCCGAAGTTCGGCGAAGTGCTGGTGGAGATCAAGGCCACCGGCATTTGCCACACCGACTACTACACGCTCTCAGGCGCCGACCCCGAAGGCATCTTCCCGGCCATCCTCGGCCATGAAGGCGCCGGCATCGTGGTGGACGTGGGCCCGGGCGTGACCTCGCTCAAGAAGGGCGACCACGTCATTCCGCTCTACACGCCGGAGTGCCGCCAGTGCAAGTTCTGCCTGAGCCGCAAGACCAATCTGTGCCAGCTGATCCGCGGCACGCAAGGCAAGGGCCTCATGCCCGACGCGACCAGCCGCTTCAGCCTGGACGGCAAGCCCATCTTTCATTACATGGGCACCAGCACGTTCAGCAACTACACCGTGGCGCCCGAAATCTCCCTGGCCAAGATCCGCGAAGACGCGCCCTTCGACAAGGTCTGCTACATCGGCTGCGGCGTCACCACCGGCATCGGCGCGGTGATCTTCTCGGCCAAGGTCGAGGCGGGTGCCAACGTGGTCGTGTTCGGCCTGGGCGGCATCGGCCTGAATGTGATCCAGGGCGCCAAGATGGTGGGCGCCGACAAGATCATCGGCGTTGACCTCAACCCCGCGCGCGAAGCCATGGCGCGCAAGTTCGGCATGACGCATTTCATCAACCCGAAGGAAGTGCCGAACGTGGTGGACGCCATCGTCCAGCTCACCGACGGCGGCGCCGACTACAGCTTCGAGTGCATCGGCAACACCAAGGTGATGCGCGATGCGCTGGAATGCACCCACAAGGGCTGGGGCCGCAGCATCATCATCGGCGTGGCCGAAGCCGGCGCCGAGATCAGCACGCGCCCGTTCCAACTGGTCACCGGCCGCAAGTGGGAGGGCTCGGCCTTCGGCGGCGCGCGTGGTCGCACCGACGTGCCCAAGATCGTCGACTGGTACATGGAAGGCAAGATCAACATCGACGACCTGATCACCCACAAGCTGCAGCTGGACCAGATCAACGAAGGCTTTGACCTGATGAAGCGCGGTGAATCCATCCGCGCCGTCGTGGAGTTTTGATGGGGCTGGAAACGCTGAGCGAGCACCGCTGCTTTGGTGGCGTGCAGGGCTTCTACAGGCACGACTCCGCCGAGATCGGCCTGCCGATGAAATTCGGCGTGTTCGTGCCGCCTCAAGCGGCTCAGGGCCCGGTGCCGGTGCTGTTCTTTCTGGCGGGGCTGACCTGCACCGAAGAGACGTTCGCCATCAAGGCCGGTGCACAGCGCGTGGCGGCCGAGCTCGGTTTGATGATCGTGACGCCCGACACCAGTCCGCGCGACACGGGCATCGACGGCGCCAGCGCGGCCTGGGACTTCGGCCACGGCGCCGGTTTTTATCTGGACGCCACCGAGGCGCCTTGGTCCAAACACTTCCGCATGGAGAGTTGGATCACGCAGGAATTGCGTTCGCTGATCTTGGCGCAGTTTCCCGCGCGTGCCGACCGTGTTGGCTTGTTCGGTCACTCCATGGGCGGGCACGGCGCGCTCACGCTCGCGCTGCGCCACCCGGGCCTGTACCAAAGCGTGTCGGCTTTCGCGCCGATCGCAGCGCCCACGCAATGCCCGTGGGGCGAGAAGGCATTCACCGGCTATCTGGGCGCAGACCGAGCGGCCTGGGCCGCGCACGACGCCACGGCGTTGGTGGAAGCTGGCGGAAAGCTACCGCCGCTGTTGATCGACCAGGGGCTGGCCGACAACTTCCTCGCAGCCCAGTTGCACCCGCACCTGTTTGAAGACGCGTGCCGACAGGCCGGCCAGCCGCTCACACTGCGCCGGCACGCCGGGTACGACCACGGCTACTACTTCATTGCCAGCTTCATCGAAGACCACCTGCGCCACCACGCGCAGTCCCTGGTCGCTGCCTGACACCATGCGTTCTCGCCAATACGATCTCATCGCCTTCGACTGGGACGGCACCCTGTTCGACTCCACGGCACTGATTGCCAGAAGCATCCAGCGGGCCGTGACCGACGTGGGTGGCGCAACGCCCACCACCGAGGCCGCCAGCTACGTGATCGGCATGGGGCTCATGCAGGCGCTGGCCCACGCCGCGCCCGACGTACCGCCCGAAAAATACCCGCAACTGGGTGACCGTTACCGCCACCACTACACAGCGCACCAGCACGACCTGAGTCTTTTTGAGGGCGTGCTGCCCTTGCTGGCCGAACTGAAGGAACGCCAGCATTTGCTGACCGTGGCCACGGGCAAGAGCCGCCGGGGGTTGGACGAGGTGCTGCGCACGGTGGAGCTGGTCGGTCTGTTCGACGGCTCCCGCACCGCGGATGAGACCGCTGGCAAGCCGCACCCGCTGATGCTCCACGAGCTGATGAGCGAATTCGGTGTGTCACCCGAGCGCACGCTGATGATCGGGGACACCACGCACGACCTGCAGATGGCGCTGAACGCGGGATGCGCGAGCGTGGGCGTGAGCTACGGCGCGCACGAGCCCGACGCATTCCACGAACTCAAGCCCTTGCATGTGGCGCATTCGGTGCGCGAACTGCACGACTGGCTGACCCAACACGCCTGAGGCTCCCATGACGCCACCCACCGACGATCCGGTCCACCCGCTGTGCAACAGCCGCGATCTGGTCGACGGGGGCAGGGCGGTGTCGTTCGACGTGAATTACGCGGGTCAGACCTGCCGTGCCTTTGCGGTGCGGTTTCAGGGTCAGCCGCACGCCTACCTGAATCGCTGCTCGCACGTGGCCATGGAACTGGACTGGCAACCCGACCGCTTTTTTGACGACACCGGGCGCTGGCTGATGTGCGCCACGCACGGTGCGGTGTATGAACCGGCCACCGGTGAATGCCGGGGTGGGCCGTGCCGCGGCGGGCTGTTCAAGATCGAGCTGCTGGAACTCGATGGGGTGATTCACTGGCGGTCACAATACCACCTCAAACCTGTTGAATTTTGAGAAAACACGCACCATGAACGACGACAACCTGGGCTCTGCCACTCCTGGCGGCAACGACCGAAACAACGGTGTGGCCTGGGAGCGCGCCACGCTGGAGAAACTGGTCTTTGCCACCATCCGCGAGCAACAGGCCGCGCGCCGCTGGAAGATGTTCACCCGCTTCATGTGGTTGGCCATCCTGGGCGCCATCGTCTGGTTTGTGTACACCAGCGCCGACATGGCTTCAACAACCAGCACGCCGCACACGGCGGTGGTGGAAATCAAGGGCGAAATCGCCTCCGGTGCCGAAGCCAGCGCAGAAAACGTGGTTGCCGCATTGCGTTCGGCGTTTGACGACGAGGGCGCTCAGGCGGTGGTGCTGCTGATCAACTCACCCGGCGGCAGCCCGGTGCAGGCCGGCATCATCAACGATGAGATCACGCGCCTGAAAGGCCTGCACGACAAGAAGGTCTATGCGGTGGTCGAAGAAACCTGCGCATCTGCGGCCTATTACATCGCGGCTGCGGCCGACAACATCTATGTGGACAAAGCCAGCTTGGTGGGCAGCATCGGCGTGCTCATGGACGGCTTTGGTTTCACCGGGCTCATGGAGAAGCTGGGCATCGAGCGACGCCTGATGACCGCTGGTGACAACAAGGGCCTGCTCGACCCGTTCAGCCCACAAGATGAGTCGCAGCGCCAGTTCATGCAGAACCTGCTGGCCGAGATTCACACACAGTTCATCGACGTGGTGAAAAAAGGCCGCGGCGACCGCCTGAAAGAAACGCCCGAGACCTTCAGCGGTTTGGTGTGGAACGGCCAGCAAGCTGTGGCGCTGGGCCTTGCGGACGGCTTGGGCAACCTTGACTACGTGGCGCGTGAGATCGTCAAGGCCGAAGAGCTGGTGGACTACACCCGCCGCGAAAACGTGGGCCTGCGCCTGGCCAAACGTTTCGGTGCGAGCGTCGGCGAGGGCATCTTCCTCGCCGCACGCTCAGCGGGTGTTCAGCTTCGGTAACCGTTGGGGTTGGCGCTCTGCCAGCGCCAGGCATCGGCACACATGTCGTCCAGCGTGTGCAGGGCCTGCCAGCCCAGCAGGCGCAGGGCCAGGGCC
>JBKBWW010000056.1:0-23071 GCA_046314475.1 Hydrogenophaga sp. | reverse complement strand
GCCATCGCCGGGCTCTGCGTCAGCGTGGTGGCGTCGTACTCGGGCAGGCCATAGTCGGCCACCAGGCGCTCGGCCATCTGGCGCGGCAGCTCGGGCATCGCAGCCTTCACTTCATCAACCCACGAACGCGCAATCACCAGCGGCGGCAGGTCGGGGTCGGGGAAGTAACGGTAGTCGGCCGCGTCTTCCTTGGTGCGCATGGCGCGGGTCTCGCCGGTGTCGGGGTCGAACAGCACCGTGGCCTGCTGGATCGCGTGGCCGTCCTCGATCTGTTCGATCTGCCAGCGCACCTCGTAGTCGATCGCCTGCTGCATGAACTTGAACGAGTTCAGGTTCTTGATCTCGCGGCGCGTGCCCAGCGGCGCGCCGGGCTTGCGCACCGAGACGTTGGCGTCGCAGCGGAACGAGCCTTCCTGCATGTTGCCGTCGCAGATGCCGATCCAGGTGACGATCTTGTGCAGCTCCTTCGCGTAGGCCACCGCCTCGGCGCTGGAACGGATGTCGGGCTCGGTCACGATCTCCAGCAGCGGCGTGCCGGCGCGGTTGAGGTCGATGCCCGACTGGCCGATGAAGTCCTCGTGCAGGCTCTTGCCCGCGTCTTCTTCCAGGTGGGCGCGCACCAGGCGCACGGTCTTCTTCTCGTCGCCGAGGAAGAAGCTGACCTCGCCGCCCTGCACCACCGGGATCTCGAACTGGCTGATCTGGTAGCCCTTCGGCAGGTCGGGGTAGAAGTAGTTCTTGCGTGCGAACACGCTCTGCTCGGCGATGTGCGAGCCCAGCGCGAGGCCGAGGCGGATGGCGCAGGCCACGGCTTCGCGGTTCATCACCGGCAGCGTGCCCGGCAGCGCCAGGTCCACGGCGCAGGCCTGGGTGTTCGGTTCGGCGCCGAAGGCCGTGGGGGCGCGGCTGAAGATTTTGGATTGCGTGGCGAGCTGGGCGTGGGTTTCGAAGCCGATCACGACTTCGTAGCCATGCACCAGCAGCGACGCTTCTTTTTTGACTGTGTTCATCTCAAAAGCCCTCCGGCACGCGCTGGTGCCAGTCGGTGGCGCGCTGGAACGCATCGGCGGTTTGCAGCAACTCGGCTTCCTGGAAGTAGTTGCCGATGAGCTGCAGACCCACGGGCAAGTGCCCCGCGCCGAAGCCCGCCGGCACGCTCATGCCGGGCAGGCCGGCCAGCGAGGCCGGCAGCGTGAAGATGTCGGCCAGGTAGTTGGCCACCGGGTCGTCGCTTTTTTCGCCGAGCTTCCAGGCGGTGGTCGGCGCGGCCGGGCCGGCGATCACGTCGCATTGCGTGAAGGCCTGCTGGAAGTCCTGCGCGATCAGGCGGCGGATCTGCTGCGCCTTGAGGTAGTAGGCGTCGTAGTAGCCGTGGCTGAGCACATAGGTGCCGATCATGATGCGGCGCTGCACCTCGGGGCCGAAGCCCTCGCTGCGCGACTTCTTGTACATATCGATCAGGTCGTCGTACTGCGCGGCACGGTGGCCGAACTTCACGCCGTCGAAACGGCTGAGGTTGGACGAGGCTTCGGCCGGCGCGATGATGTAGTAGACCGGAATGGACAGCTGCGTGCGCGGCAGCGAGATGTCGACCAGCGTGGCACCCAGCTTTTCGTATTCGCTCAGCGCGGCGCGCACAGCGGCCAGGACGTCGGGCGCGCAGCCCTCACCGAAGAACTCTTTCGGCAGACCGATGCGCAGGCCCTTGAGCGGCTGCGCGGCGGTCGCACCCACACGCGCTTGCCCCAGCAGGCGCGTGTAGTCCTCGGCCGGGTGGTCCAGGCTGGTGGAGTCGCGGTCGATGTCGGGGCCGGCCATCGCGCTCAGCAGCGTGGCGCAGTCGGCGGCGCTGCGCGCCATCGGGCCGGCCTGGTCGAGGCTGGAGGCGAAGGCGATCATGCCGTAGCGCGAGCAGCGGCCGTAGGTGGGCTTGATGCCGGTGACGTTGCAGAAGCTGGCCGGCTGGCGGATGGAGCCGCCGGTGTCGGTGCCGGTGACGGCGGGCGCCAGGCGGGCGGCCACAGCCACCGCCGAGCCGCCCGAGGAACCGCCGGGCACACGCTCGGCATCCCAGGGGTTGCGGGCAACAAAGTAGGCCGAGTTTTCGTTGCTGCCGCCCATGGCGAACTCGTCGCAGTTGAGCTTGCCCAGGGTCACGGCACCGGCCTTGGCCAGATTGGAGATCACGGTGGCGTCGAACGGGCTCTGGTAGCCCTCCAGCATCTTGCTGCCCGCGGTGCTGGGGAAACCCTGCGTCACGAAGATGTCTTTGTGCGCCAGCGGCACGCCCAGCAGCGGGCCGCGCTCGCCGGCTGCGATGCGCGCGTCGGCGGCCTTGGCCTGCGCCAGGGTCAGGTCTTCGTTGAACGACAGGTAGGCACCCAGGTTCTCATGCTGTTTGGCACGTGCCAGCAGTGTCTGCGCGGCTTCAGCAGACGACGTCTTCTTGTCGGCGATGGCCGCAGCCAGTTCGGCCACGCCCATCTGGTGGATGTCGTTCAAGCTCATTCAATCACCTTGGGCACGAGGAACAGGCCACGCTCGACGGCAGGAGCGCTTTGCTGGTTGGCCTCGCGGTTGTTGGGTTCGCTGGCCACGTCGGGCCGCAAACGCAGGCTGACGTGGTCGATCACGGCCGTGGGGTGGGCCAGCGGCTCGACGCCGGTGGTGTCCACCGCGTTCATCTGCTCGACGATGTCGAAGAAGCCGTTGAGCTGGGTGCGCATGGTCTCGCTCCGGGCATCGGAGAGCTCCAGGCGCGCAAGGTTGGCAATGCGCCGGATGTCGGACAGGGACAAGGACATGGGTTGGGCCAGTGACGGAAAACAGGTGGTGCGGACGGCCGGTAAGTGCCCGCCAGAGCGCGCTGGAAACAGACAGCCCCTGCATTGGAAACGGCAGGTAACGGACCTTTTCGGCGCCGTTCGGCGGGCGTTTGCCCAAAGGGGATACGGTATTATCCAAGGTTTGGCGACAGTTCCCGTGATTACGCGGTTTTTTGCCATCGAATCAAACACTTAGACCGGCCACCGCCACTGCGCCCACCACCGGCGAATTCCGCCCAGCGCCGCGGGTCGCGCCCCACAGGATTTTTGCACCATGTTTGAAGCGTTTCGTCGGCAGTTCTCCACCGACCTGGCCATCGATCTCGGCACCGCCAACACCCTCATCTATGTGCGCCACAAGGGCATCGTTCTCGACGAGCCTTCGGTGGTGTCCATCCGCCACGAAGGCGGCCCGCAGGGCAAGAAAACGATTCAGGCCGTGGGCCACGAAGCCAAGGCCATGCTGGGCAAGGTGCCCGGCAACATCGAGGCCATCCGCCCCATGAAAGACGGCGTGATCGCCGACTTCACGGTCACCGAGCAGATGCTCAAGCAGTTCATCAAGATGGTGCACCCGCGCTCGATGTTCAAGCCGAGCCCGCGCATCATCATCTGCGTGCCCTGCGGCTCCACCCAGGTCGAGCGCCGCGCCATCCGCGAATCGGCCCTCGGCGCTGGCGCCTCCGAGGTCTATCTGATCGAAGAACCCATGGCCGCGGCCATCGGCGCGGGCCTGCCGGTGTCCGACGCGTCGGGCTCCATGGTGGTCGACATCGGCGGCGGCACCACCGAGGTGGGCGTGATCTCGCTGGGCGGCATGGTCTACAAGGGCAGCGTGCGCGTGGGTGGTGACCGTTTCGACGAAGCCATCATTGCCTACATCCGCCGCAACTACGGCATGTTGATCGGCGAGCCCACGGCCGAAGCCATCAAGAAACAGATCGGCTCGGCCTTCCCCGGCTCGGAAGTCAAGGAAATGGAAGTCAAGGGCCGCAACCTCTCCGAGGGCGTGCCGCGCAGCTTCACCATCTCCAGCAACGAGATCCTCGAAGCGCTCACCGACCCGCTCAACAACATCGTCACAGCGGTGAAGATGGCGCTGGAACACACGCCGCCCGAGCTGGGCGCCGACATCGCCGAGCGCGGCATGATGCTCACCGGCGGCGGCGCGCTGCTGCGCGACCTGGACCGCCTGCTGGCCGAAGAAACCGGCCTGCCGGTGCTCGTGGCCGAAGAGCCGCTGACCTGCGTGGTGCGCGGTTGCGGCATGGCCCTGGAGCGCATGGAGCGCCTGGGCACGATCTTCACCAGCGAATAAGCGCGCGCCGCACCCCGGCGCCCCCGCACACGCACCACCAGAGCCACCCCGAGCGTCATGCCACTGGGCACCCTGGATCGCACCCCGCCCCCCTTCTTCAAGCAGGGCCCGTCGGCCCTGTCCAAACTGGTGGTGTTCAGCGCGCTTGCGCTGTTCCTCATGGTGGCCGACCTGCGCTTTGAGGTGGCGCGTCCTGTGCGCGCCGGCATCGCGGCCGCGCTCTACCCGGCGCAGTGGCTGGTGTTGCAGCCGGTGCAGGCCATGGCCGGTCTGGGTGGGTATTTCACCTCGCTGCACAACGCACAGCAGAGCGAAGGCGAAGCGCTCAAGCGCCTGGCCACACAGGCCGACCGCAACCTGCAACTCGAACAGATGCAACTGGAAAACCAGCGGCTGCGCGATCTGCTCGCCATGCGCGAGCGCGCCAGCACGCAGGCCATGGGCGCACAGGTGCTGTACGACGCAGCCGACCCGTACTCGCGCAAGATCGTGATCGACCGCGGCCAGACACAGGGCGTGCAGGCCGGCTCGCCCGTGATCGACGAGAACGGTGTGCTCGGTCAGGTCACCCGTGTGTACCCGCTGGTGTCCGAGGTGAGCCTGCTGATCGACCGCGACATGGCGATTCCCGTGCTCAACGTGCGCACCGGCGTTCGCAGCGTGGCCTACGGCCAGCCCTCCACCAAGGGCGACGGCATGGAGCTGCGCTACACCCTGGCCAGCGCCGACATCGCCGAAGGCGACCTGCTCACCACCAGCGGCGTGGACGGCGTGTACCCGCCCGGTCTGCCGGTGGCCCGTGTGACGCTGGTGGCGCGCCAGGCCGAATCGTCGTTTTCGCGCATCGAGGCGGAGCCACTGGCGCAGGTGCAGGGCACCCTGCACGTGCTGGTGCTCACACCCGCGGGTGCGGCGTTGCCTCCCTCGCCCCTGACCGAGCCCGCCCGCACACCCGCGGTGGTCGATCGGCCCGGCACCCGGAGCAACGCGCCATGATCATGCGTCCCGGCCAGCAGCTGCTGCTGCCCGCCAACCCCGCCTTCATCTGGTTCAGCCTGCTCATGGCGCTGATGTTCAACATGCTGCTGAACATGGGCGTGTGGGGCCGCGCGGCCTGGGTGCCCGACCTGCTGGCAGTGACGCTGGTCTTCTGGAGCGTGCACCAGCCACTGCGCATCGGCGTGGGCGTGGCGTTTGTCTTTGGCCTGGCGATGGACGTGCACCAGGGCGCGCTGCTCGGCCAGCATGCGCTGGCGTACACGGTGCTCGGTTTCCTGGCCATTTCCATGCACCGCCGCCTGCTGTGGTTCGGCGTGCCCAACCAGGCCGTGCAGGTGCTGCCGCTGTTCGTTGCAGCCCACGTGCTGGAACTGCTGGTGCGCATGGCCTCGGGGGGCAGCTTCCCGGGCTTGCCGTACTTCATCGCGCCGGTGCTGGCGGCAGCGCTGTGGCCGGTGGTGAGCGTTTTGCTCCTGGCCCCGCAGCGCAGGGCCCCCAACCCTGACGACAACCGCCCCCTGTAGCCATGACCGAACTGCGAAACGTCGAAGCCGACCTGGCCCAGTTCCGCACCCGCTTGCTGGTGATCGGGCTGGCGGTGGTGTTCGCGTTCGGCCTGGTCGCTGCGCGCATGGTGTACCTGCAGGTGCTGCGCCACGATGACCTGCTGGCGCAGGCCGAGAGCAACCGCACGGCGGTGCTGCCGGTGGTGCCCAACCGGGGACAGATCGTGGACCGCAACGGTCGCGTGCTGGCCACCAATTACTCGGCCTACACGCTGGAGATCACGCCCTCACGCGTGCTCGACATGCCCGCCACCATCGCCGGGCTGGGTGAACTGATGGAGATCACGCCGCGCGATCAGCGGCGCTTTCGCAAGCTGCTGGAAGAGTCGCACAGCTTCGACTCGCTGCCCATCCGCACCCGCCTGACCGACGAGGAGGTGGCCCGCTTTACCGTGCAGCGCTACCGCTTCCCCGGGGTCGACGTGCGCGCGCGGCTGCTGCGCCAGTACCCCAATGGTGAAACCGCCAGCCACGTGATCGGCTACATCGGGCGCATCAACCAGCGCGAGAAGGAGTCGATCGCGGACTGGGCCGAAGAAGACCAAGCCAACTACCGCGGCACCGAGTACATCGGCAAGCTCGGCGCCGAACAAAGCTACGAACAGACGCTGCACGGCATCACGGGTTTCGAGCGCGTGGAAACCTCGGCCGGCGGCCGCGCGGTGCGCTCGCTGGCCAACACGCCCGCCACCCCCGGCGACACCGTGGTGCTGTCGATCGACATCCAGCTGCAGAAGTTGATTGAAGACATGTTCGGCGAGCGACGCGGTGCGCTGGTGGCCATCGACCCGCGCAGCGGCGAGGTGTTGGCGTTCGTGAGCAAACCCACCTTCGATCCCAACCTCTTTGTTGAAGGCATCGACGTGGAGAACTGGCGTGCACTCAACGAATCGCTGGACAAACCGCTGCTGAACCGGGCCCTGCGCGGCACCTACCCACCGGGCTCCACCTACAAGCCTTTCATGGCCCTGGGCGCGCTGGAGACGGGCACACGCAGCGCGAGCTTCGTCATGAACGATCCGGGATTCTGGATGTTCGGCAACCACCGCTTCCGCAGCCACGGCGATGGTGGTCTGGGCGCGGTGGACATGAAGCGCAGCATCGTGAAGTCGAGCAACACCTACTACTACTCGCTGGCCAACGACATGGGTGTGGACACCATGCACGACTTCATGAAGCCGCTGGGGTTCGGTCAGATCACCGGCATCGACCTGCGCGGCGAGGTGCGCGGTGTGCTGCCCAGCCAGGCCTGGAAGCGCAACACCTACAAGCGCCCGGACCAGCAGCGCTGGTACCCCGGCGAGACGATCTCGCTGGGCATCGGCCAGGGCTACAACAGCTTCACCATGCTGCAGCTCGCGCACGCCATGGCCACGCTGGCCAACGGGGGGGTGAAGTACGCACCCCACCTCACCATGGCCACAGAGAATGTGATCACCCGCGAACGCCATCCCTTGCCCACGCCACCGGCGGTGAACCTGGGCTTCAAGCCCGAGAACGTGCGCGTGGTGCTGGAAGCCATGCAGGCCGTGACCACCGAAGGCACCTCGACCCGGGTGTTTGCCGGTTCGGGTTACGCCAGCGGCGGCAAGACCGGCACGGCGCAGGCCGTGACCATCGGCCAGCGCGACCGCTACGACGCGCGCAAACTCGAAGAACACCAGCGCGACCACGCGCTCTACGTGGCCTTCGCCCCGATCGACCAGCCCCGCGTGGCGATTGCGGTGGTGGTGGAAAACGCCGGCTTCGGCGCTGCGTCCGCTGCGCCCATTGCGCGGCGCGTGTTCGACTACCTGCTGCTCGACCAGTACCCGAATCCACAAGACCTGGCCGCCGTGAAAGTGGGCCAGGCCGGCGCGCCCATCGGCGCGCCGCTGAAGGCCAGTGCCATGCCCTGGCCGCCGGGCGCCGCCACGGCGCCTTGAACCGGCCCGCGCCGGCCACACCACATCGCTGGATTCCACTGCGCTGGCCGCGCTAGGCCCTGCGCTGGATACCGCTGCCCGGCGATCTCTGCGACGCTGATCTCCCCTGCACAAGGGGACATCGCAACTCAACGTCCAGACCCCGGAATCACCGCCATGAAACTCTCCGATCTCGAAACGTCCCTGCTGAAACTCGGCCCCAGCTTCAAAAAGTCAGCCACCCACACCAACGATGTCCTTCGTCTCGAAATCGACGACGTCGACGTCACCGTGATTCCCGACGCCGGGAACGCCGACCGGATCACGGTGTGCTGCCTGTTCGGGCCCATTCCGTCCGACCACCTGCCCGAAGTGCTTCGCCGCGTCGTGGCGCACAACGTGGAGCTGATGCGCCAGGCATCCACCGCGGCATTCGGTGTGAGCGATGGCGACCTGCTCTACGCCTTCAGCACAGACGTGTCCGGTGACCCGGACTTCGTGCAGGCGCTGGGTGGCGTCATGCGCTCGGCTGCTGCCCAGGGGCTGCAGTGGCAGCAATCGCTCTGAACAGGCATTCACCACCCACACAGAAAGGCCATCACGCCCATGGAATTCACCAACGCCAACGCCACCGCCACCACATCGGGCTTTCTGCCGGAGGGCCAGGCAGACTCCTTCAACTGGCAAAACCCGGTGTTCCGCATGCCCAGCCCGCGCGGGCAGGCTTCGAGCTCGACGCGTGTGCCCGGTACGGTCATGTCGCACCGACCGCGCTGGACTCCCGAGAAGCACGCGCGCATCCTCGCCCAGATCAAGGCCACGCGCACCGACATCGACCCGTCGTTCCCGCGGGCAACGCCCGTCCCCGCCGACGCAGCGCAGACCGGCGCCCGGTCGCTGGTGAAGGGTGCGGTCCAGAGCGTGACACAGACCACGATGTCCTACATCGACAGCTTCACCGAATACGCGTTCAACCTGCTGTACGACGGTCCCACGCCTGCCACGCCAGCGGCCGACCATTCGACGCCTCCAACCGGCGCTGGCCATCCCGCCCACCCACCGGAAGGAGCGGGTGGGGACGACCCCACCTCTACCTGGAAGATGGACCCTGCCAGCCGAAAGCGGTTCTTCATCGCGACGCTCGTCAACACAGGGTGGTCGACCGTGGCGGCTACCGACGTCGCCTTGGCCTGGACGGCGTCGGGTGTCCCACTGCTCAAGCAGACGCTGCCCATACGCTGGGCAGAACGTTTCGATTTTCTGCCCTCAGACAGAAGCGCCGGCAACAGCCTGGCTTTGCTGGTCAGACTCCCCTCGTCGACGGGCGAGCAACAGGTCCTGAAGTGCTATCCACCATCCGCTTCTGTCGACTTGCAAGAACACAACCACGTGGCTGGCTTCGATCTTCGCGAACCCAAGCTGGAAGTGCGATGCTTGCTGGCAAGCCACATTGCGCACGAGTTGCTTCACTGGGACATTGTCCCGAAAACCTCGCTGGGATTCTTCAACGCCCAGGTTTGCCTGGTCACACAGTTCATTGAAGGCCGCACGCTCCAAGAGCGGCTGACCAACAACGTGGCACTGAACGCCAAGTGGTCCGAAGCAGTGCAGCAGAGGATCGTCCGGCTGGACACGTGGGAAAACCACACCACGGAGCGGTTTCGCAATGACTTCACCCGAATCTTGCTGTTCAGCATGCTCATCGGGGACTACGACAGAAAGCCAGAGCAATTCATCGTCAAGGGCAAGAGGCTCGATGTCGTCAAGGCCATCGATTGGGATTGGTCTTTCGGCAGCAAGATTCTGGACGACAAGATCTTCAGAACGGCGCGCATGGGCGTGAGGGACTCGCTCTGGCCCGACGCCATCCCCAAAACCATCTGCGACGAGTTTGCCAAGGTCACCAAAAACCAGCTTGTTGAAGCGGCGCAAGCCTTCGGGCTGGCGGGGGATGAAGTGAAGGCACTGGTCTCGCGCTTCGAGGTTGTCACGAAGAAATTGGCCACCCTCCCGAAGACGTGACCCTCCCCGTCAAACGCCCTTCAACCACGCGTCGTAGGTCGTCTTCAGGATCAGCGCCGACACCACCACGATGAAGGCGATGCGCACGAAGCCGCTCCCGTGCTTGAGCGCCAGGCGCGTGCCCAGCAGGCTGCCCACCACGTTGGCCGTGGCCATGGCCAGCACGAAGTGCCACCACACATGGCCCTTCCAGGCGAAGAGCATCAAGGCCGCGAGGTTGGTGGCGGTGTTGATGAGCTTGGCGCTGGCGCTGGCGTGCAGGAAGTCGTAGCCCAGCCAGCGCACGAACAGGAACACGAAGAAGCTGCCGGTGCCCGGGCCGAAGAAGCCGTCGTAGAAGCCGATGGTCAGGCCCAGCACGCAGGCGGCGGCGGCTTCCTGCCGACCGCTGAAGCGCGGCGCGTGGTGTCGGCCCAGGTCTTTGCGCGCCAGCGTGTAGGCCAGCACACCGATCAGCACCAGGGGCAGCGCGCGGCGCAAGAAGTCGGGTGAGATCACGGTCACCGTCCACGCGCCGGCCATCGATCCGGCAAAGCCCACGGCAGCAGCAGGCAGCAGCGCATGCCAGGGCATGTTCACGCGCCGCGCGTATTGCAGGGTGGCCGCCGCCGTGCCCCACACCGAGGCGCCCTTGTTCACGCCAAACAACGTGGCAGGGTGGGTGGTGGGAAACATGGCGAACAGCGCGGGTACCAGGATGAGGCCCCCGCCACCCACGATCGAATCCACGAAGCCGGCGAACAACGAGGCCAGCGAAACAAGCAGCAATTCCATGAAGGGGATTGTCACCGCCATGCTCAGGCGAAAAAAAACCGACCCGCAGGGGTCGGTTTGAGGAATCTGGCATCTCTGGGGACGCTGAAACACGTTTTTGGTTGTGGACTGGGTTGTCTCCTCGGTCCCCCGCGGTCACCAGCGCAGTGCGCTTGAGCGAGTGCATGCACTGTATCGGTTCGCACCAGGGGTGTGCATCCGGGGTTTCCCTTGGCCGGGAGAACCCTTGGCACAGTTGATGCACTGGCCCCGGGGTCGTTGGAAACAGGTAACAAAATGCACCAGAACCGTGTAGCCGCCTTCGTTCATCCCTCCCTCAACCAGAGAAACCTCCTTCCCTCCACCGCACTGATCGTCGCCCTGCTCGGGCCGCTGACGGCTGCCGCCCAGACGGCGCCCGCTGCGCCCGTGGTCCCGGCACTCACGTCACCTGGCCTGGTGGCGGCCAGCACGATCTCGGGCGCCGACACCGCCTGGCTCATGGTCAGCACCGCGCTCGTGTTGCTCATGACGCTGCCGGGCATTGCGCTCTTTTACGGCGGCATGGTGCGCCGCTTCAATGTGATCAACACCATGGCCAGCGTGGTGGGCATCGCCGCGGTGGTGAGTCTGCTGTGGTTCGGCGTGGCGTATTCGCTGGCGTTCACGCCGGGTGGGGCGCTCGGCGGCTTCATCGGCGGCGTGGAGCGCATGGGCTTCTCGGGCATGGAGTTCCTCGGCTCCACCGGTCAGGTGGCCGTGAGCCACATTGCCAAACACGTGCCCGAGTCGGTGTTCGCCATGTTCCAGCTCACCTTTGCCATCATCACCTGCGCGCTGGTGGTGGGTGCGCTGGTGGAGCGCATGCACTTCGGCGCGCTGCTCACCTTCACCGGCCTGTGGCTGCTGCTGGTGTACGCGCCTATCGCGCACTGGGTGTGGGAGCCGGGCGGCTGGCTGGCGCAACTGGGCGCGCTCGACTTTGCCGGCGGCTCGGTGGTGCACATCAACGCCGGTGCCGCCGCGCTGGTTTGCGCCTACGCGCTCGGCCCACGCGAAGGCTATGGCCGCGAGCCCTTCATCCCGTTCAACCTCGGCCTGACCATGGCCGGCACCGGCCTGCTCTGGGTGGGCTGGTTCGGCTTCAACGCCGGCTCCGCGCTGGCCGCCGACGGGCGCGCCGGTCTGGCGATGGCGGTCACGCACATCGCCGCGGCCGCGGGCGCGCTCTCGTGGATGGCCGCCGAGTGGCTGGCGCGCAAACGCGCGTCGCTGCTGGGCTTGTGCTCGGGCGTGGTGGCGGGTCTGGTGGCCATCACGCCGGCGGCGGGTTTCGTCACACCGCGCAGCGCGCTGATCATTGGCCTGGTGGCCGGCGTGGCCTGCTACTGGGGTGCCACCGCGCTCAAGCGCAAGCTGCGCGCCGACGACTCGCTCGATGTGTTCGGCGTGCACGGCGTGGGCGGCCTGGTGGGCGCGCTGCTCACGGGCCTGCTGGCCGACCCCGCGATCTCGGGTGTGGAGGCGAGCTTCATGGCGCAGGTGATCGCGTGTGTGGCGGTGCTGGCCTACAGCCTGGTCATGACGGCCCTGGTGCTGTGGATCACATCGCGCTTCACCACGCTGCGCGTGCGCGAGTTTGAAGAACGCGCCGGGCTCGACGTGTCGCTGCACAACGAAAGCTTGAGCTGACCCCCCTGCGCGCCCTTGGCGCTGCCCCCGAGGGGGACGCCGCTTGGGGCCGGCGGAGCCGGACCCGCATCGGCCCTGGAATCGGGCGCAGCGCGCGCAACACCTCGCAACGAAGGAGCTGGCCATGAGCACCACTGACGTCTTCGCCATTGCAGCGCACATGCACGTGCTGCTGCGGCGCAAGACCGGCCGCGTGACCGACACCGAGTGGCTGGCCGGCAATGCGGAGTACGCCCGCGAGATCGTGCGCTTCACCCGCGAGAAGGCCACGGCGGACGACCATGCCGACCTGCTGGCGCTGGCCGACAAACTCGAAGCGGCCATTCCGCTCATGGCCACCCCTGCGCGCAGGCCCTTGCTGCAGGCAGCGGCCGACACGCTGAAGGCGGGCCAGGTGAGTGCGGCCACCGCCCAGCGCGCCGCCACACCCCGCTCGGGCGGCTTCGCCAACTCCGTGCCCGGCCACCCCAGCGGCTTCATCGAGTCCACGCTGATCTCGGCCTTCGGCGGGCCCCGCAAGGAAGGCGAAGACCCGGACGCGCGCTACGTGGGCGGCATCCGCTGATGGCCTGAGGCGCCGGGCATCGCGGCGAGAATCGCCCGATGCATTTCTTCAAAGACCTCAACCTCTCGGCAGCCACCGCCGGCTTCGTCGCGGTGCTGGTGGGTTTCACCAGCTCGGTGGCCATCGTGTTCCAGGCCGCGCAGGCGTTTGGCGCCACGCCGGCGCAGATCACCTCGTGGATGTGGGCACTCGGCCTGGGCATGGGGCTGTGCTCGGCCATTCCCTCGCTCGTGCTCAAGCAGCCGGTCATGGTCGCGTGGAGCACACCGGGCGCGGCGGTGCTGGCCACGGCGGGTCTGGCGGGCGGCTTCTCCATGGCCGAAGCCATCGGCGCATTCATGGTGTGCGGCGCGCTGATCACGCTGGCGGGCGCCACCGGCTGGTTCGAGCGCGTGATGAACAAGATCCCGATGGCGCTGGCCTCGGCACTGCTGGCCGGCGTGCTCGCGCGCTTCGGCCTGCAGGCCTTTGCCGCTGCGCAAACCGCGCTGGTGCTGGTGGTGCTCATGCTGCTTTCGTATTTGCTGGGCCGGCGGTTGGCGCCGCGTTACGCGGTGGTGATCACGCTGCTGGTCTCGGTGGTCTATGTGGCGCTGCGCGGCCAGTTCAACGCCGGCTCGCTCACGCTGGAGCTCGCCATGCCGCTGTTCACCCAGCCGGTGTTCACGCTCGCCGCGTTCACCAGCCTGGCGCTGCCGCTGTTTGTGGTGACCATGGCCTCGCAGAACCTGCCGGGCGTGGCCGCCATCCGCTCGGCCGGCTACGACATGCCGATCTCGAAGATCATCACGCTCACCGGTGTGGCCACGCTGGTGCTCGCGCCCTTTGGTGCCTTCGCGCTCAACCTCAGCGCCATCACCGCGGCCATCTGCATGGGGCCCGAGGCGCACCCCGACCCGAAGAAACGCTACACCGCCGCTGTGGCATGCGGTGCCATCTACGTGCTCATCGGCCTGTTCGGCGCGGCCGTCACCGGCCTGCTCATCGCCTTCCCGCGTGAGCTCGTGCTGGCGATTGCCGGCATCGCGCTGCTGGGCAGCATCGGCGGCGGGCTGCACGCGGCGCTCAAGGACGACACGCACCGCGAAGCCGCGCTCATCACCTTTCTCGTCACGCTCAGCGGCGTGGTGATTGCCGGCATCGGCTCGGCCTTTTGGGGTGTGGTGGCCGGCGCCCTCGCGCTGTTTGTGCAACAGTACGGCCTTCGTCCGAAAAGCAAGCCATGAACATCCTCGTTGTCGCCGACCCGCTGGTCACCTTCAAGACCTACAAAGACACCACCTTCGCCATGATGCGCGAGCTGCAGAAACGCGGCCACACCCTGGCCGCCTGCGAGCCGCAGCACCTGCAGTGGCAGACCGGCCAGCCCGTGACCGCGCTGGTGCGCCGCATCGAACTCACCGGTGCGGCCGACGACTGGTACCGCGTGCTGCACCAGGGCCGCGAAGCCCTGCACACGTTTGATGCCGTGCTGATGCGCAAGGACCCACCGTTCGACAGCGAATTTTTCTACGCCACCCACTTGCTCGAGCAGGCCGAGCGCGAAGGCGCGAAGGTGTTCAACAGCCCGCGCGCGTTGCGCGACCACCCGGAAAAACTGGCGCTCATGGAGTTCGCCCGGTACGCACCACCCACGCTGGTGACGCGCTCACCCGAAGGCATCCGCCACTTCCACGCCGAACACAAAGACATCATCCTCAAGCCGCTCGACGGCATGGGCGGCATGGGCATCTTCCGTGTCGGACCCGACGGCATGAACCTGGGCTCGATCACCGAAACGCTCAACCAGGGCGGTGCCACCAGCGTGATGGTGCAGGCCTACCTGCCCGCCATCGTGGACGGCGACAAACGCCTGCTGCTCATCGGTGGAAAAGTGGCGCCCTTCGTGCTGGCACGCATTCCGCAGGGCAGCGAGATCCGGGGCAACCTGGCCGCCGGCGGCAAGGGCGTGGCCCAGCCGCTGAGCGACACCGACCGCGCCATCGCCGAGGCCATCGCACCCACACTGGCCGCGCGCGGCCTGCTGCTGGTGGGCCTGGACATGATCGGCGACAAGGTGACCGAGATCAACGTCACCAGCCCGACCTGCTTCCAGGAGATCCAGCAGCAGACCGGGTTCGATGTGCCGGCGATGTTTGTGGACGCGCTGGAAGCGGCGATGCAATGACGGAAGAAGCTTCCAAGGAACAGCCGCGCAACCCGCTGCACGGGTTGACGCTGGAAGCCATCGTCACCGCGCTGGCCGACCACTACGGTTGGGAAGAGCTGGGCCAGCGCATTCCCGTGCGTTGTTTCAATGTGGACCCCAGCGTGGGTTCGAGCCTGCGCTTCCTGCGCAAGACGCCGTGGGCGCGCGAGAAGGTCGAAGGGCTTTACCTCTTCATGCTGCGCGAAGAGCGCAGGGCCGGACGAGGCTGAAGAGCCCCACAGCGCTCAGTGCGCCGTGGCCTGGGAGAACACGTTGAGCACCACCACCCCGGCAATGATCAGGCCCATGCCGATCAGGCCAGCCAGGTCGATGCGCTGCCCGTAGAGCAACCAGGCCACCGCGGTGATCAGCACGATGCCCAGACCCGACCAGATCGCGTAAGCAATGCCCACGGGCACGCTTTTGAGCACCAGTGAGAGGCAGTAGAACGCCACGCCATAGCCCACCACCACGACCAGCGACGGCACGAGTCGCGTGAAACTCTCGCTCGCCTTCAAGGCGGTGGTGCCGATCACTTCGGCCACGATGGCCAGTCCGAGCATCATCCAGGCGTTCAATCGGTGGTCTCCTTGCGTTGCATCTGTTTTGGGGAAGACGGACTCTGACACAGGAACCTGTCCTCTGTCAGCATGCCTTCGGCGCAGCGTCATCGGCAGATGCGGTACGGCCCCTGGTCGAGGTGAAAGTGGTCGCGGTGTGCTGCGTTGTAGTACGGCCCCAGCGTGCCCTTGAAGAAGCGGCATGCGCCATCGCGCACCTCGCGCAAAAACATGGCCTGCGCACCCTCGCCAACCCAGTGCTGGACCAGACCGATGCGCTGCCCGTTGCCCAGCCGAAAGCCCGCCACATCCAAGGCATTGGCGGTGGCGTGCTGGCTGCGGCGCTCACCTTCGCCGCCCGCGCCTTGCACGTTGCGGCAGGCGTAGCTGCCGAAGTGCTCGATGCGCGCCACCGGCTGGCCAAAATGCACCTGCGCCGCGGGCTGCAGGGCATGGCGCTCCCACATCGCCAGCGACAGCGCCGCGCTGCAGGTGAGCGTGAACGCGGGCGCAAAACGCGCATCGTCCACCCGCACGGCATCCGTCCAGCCGCAGCTGTCGCCCGGGTCGTTGTCCGGCACGGCGGTGTGTTTCAAGGTCGACGCCGCCAGCGCGGCACTGCACAGCGCTGGATCGGCGGCGGTGCGCTGCAGCTTGTACCCCGTGAGCCAGTTCGGTGACTCGGTCACATTCAAAGGTGCCCACGGGTTCCAGTGCGGCGGCACCGTGATGCGTCCGCTGTGCACAGCCCAAACCCCGGCCACGGCGGCGGCGACGATGAGGGCAATCAAAAAACGGAACGAGGTCATGTGGGCCGCAGGAAGAAGGGAACGGGCAAGACCACATCCTGGGCGACAAGCCCTGCCGCGCGTGGTGGCCGTTTGACGTTGTGGCGCTGCCTGCAGGCGCTCACAATTTCTCGGTCTCTCCCACCTTGGGCTGCCACTTCATCAGCCGCTTCTCGATCTTGCCCACCACCGCGTCGAGCACCAGCGCAAACGCGGTGAGCACCACGATGCCGGCCATCACGGTGTTGATGTCGAAACTGCCTTCGGCCTGCAGGATGAGGTAGCCCACGCCCTGGCTCGAACCCAGGTACTCGCCCACCACCGCGCCCACGAAGGCCAGGCCCACGCTGGTGTGCAGCGAGCTGAATACCCAGCTGGTGGCGCTCGGCAGGTACACGTGGCGCAGCAGCTGCTTCTGGCTCGCGCCCAGCATGCGCGCGTTGGCCAGGATCACCGGGCTCACTTCCTTCACGCCCTGGTAGACGTTGAAGAACACGATGAAAAAGACCAGCGTGACACCCAGCGCCACCTTGCTCGCGATCCCCAGGCCGAACCACACCGCGAAGATGGGCGCGAGGATGATGCGGGGCATGGAGTTCATGGCCTTGATGTAAGGCTCCAGGATCGCCGAGGCCATGGGCGAGAGCGCGAGCCACAGACCGCCGCCCAGACCGCCGAGCGCGCCGATGGCAAAGGCCAGCACGGTTTCGGTGAGCGTCACGCCCAGGTGGGTGTAGATGTCGGCGTCGGTGACGAACCAGGCCCAGATGCGTTCGGCCACGCGCAGCGGCTCGCCGAAGAAAAACGCGGCTTGCCGGTCGTTCTCGAACATGAAGTTCGGCAGCAGGCCAGGCGTGGTCATGGCGTACCAGAACGCAATGAGCGCGACCAGCAGACCGAGCTGCCACGCGCGCAGGGTCCGGGGCTGCGGTTTGAGGAGGTTCCACATGGCTCAGGCCACCTTGAGTTGTTGCTGGTAGCCCTTGAGCACTTCTTCGCGCATCACCGCCCAGATGGCGGCGTGCAGTTCGATGAAGCGGGCGGTGGTCTTGATCTCGGCCACGTCGCGCGGGCGCGGGATGTCGATGCTGAACTCGCCGATGGGGTGGCTGGCTGGACCGGCGCTGAGCACCACCACGCGGTCGCTCATCGCAATCGCTTCATCCAGGTCGTGCGTGATGAAGAGCACGGCCTTCTTTTTGGCGGCCCAGAGGTCGAGTACCTCGTTCTCCATCAGCTGCCGGGTCTGGATGTCGAGCGCGGAAAACGGTTCGTCCATCAGGATGATGTCGGGGTCGAGCACGAGTGTCTGCGCGAGGCTAGCGCGCTTGCGCATGCCCCCGCTCATCTGGTGCGGGTAGCGGTCGCCGAAGCCGCCCAGGCCCACGCGACGCAGCCAATCCTCGGCCTGCGTCTTTGCGTCCTGGTCCGACGCGCCACGGAACGACAGTCCGGCCATCACGTTGCCCAGCGCGGTGCGCCAGGGCATCAGGCTCTCGGTCTGGAACATGTAGCCGGCGCGCGTGTTGATGCCCGCCAGCGGCTCGCCGAACACGTTCACCGTGCCGGTGCTCGGCGAAAGCAGGCCGGCCGCCACGTTGAGCAGCGTGCTCTTGCCGCAGCCGGTGGGGCCCACCACGCTGACGAACTCACCAGCGCCCACGGTCAGCGTCACATCGCGCACGGCGGTGTAACGCTGACCGGGGTCGTCCTTGCTGATGAAAGTGCAGGACACGCCCTGCAGGTCGATCGCCGCACTCGTCACATCAGCCTTTCGGGTACTTGGCGTTGGCCTTTTGCACGAAGGCGTTGGTGTAGACCGCGTTCAGGTCCAGCTTGGCCTTGGCCAGTTCGGCGTCCACGCTGGCCAACGCGCGAAACGCCGTGTCTGCGCCCTTGGTCGGAAAACTGCCGTCGGGCGAGAGCGCGCCTTTGGCGGCCATGAAGGCGTCGATGTAGACCGCGCGGTCGCCGAGCAAAAAGCCCTCGGGCACCACCTTGATGATGTCGCCCGGGCCGGCGGCCTGGATCCACTTGTTCGCGCGCACCATGGCGTTGGTCAGCGCCTGCGCGGTGTTGGGGTTCTTGTCCAGGAAAGGCTGGGGCGCGTACAGGCAACCCGCGGGCATGGGGCCGCCGAACACCTTTTCCGACTCGGCCACGATGCGCGTGTCGGAGATGACCTTCATGTCGCCCGAGCGCTGCAGCAGCGTGACCACCGGGTCGAGGTTGCTCATGGCGTCGATCTGACCCGAGCGCATGGCGGCCACCGCCCCGCTGCCCGCGCCCACACCGACGATGCTCACGTCGCTGGGCTTGAGGCCGGCCTTGGCCAGCACGAAGTTGACCATCACGTTGGTGGAGCTGCCGGGCGCGGTCACGCCAATTTTCTTGCCCTTGAGGTCGGCGATGGTCTTGTAGCCGGCCATGGTCTTGGGATTGACACCCAACACGATCTGCGGTGCCAGACCCTGCAGCACGAAGGCGCGCATGGGCTGGCCCTTGAACTGCATGTTGACCGTGTGCTCGAACGCACCCGACACCACGTCGGCGCTGCCACCCACCACCGCGGCCAGTGCGCGCGAACCGCCCGCGAAGTCGGCGATGGTCACGTCCAGCCCCTCGGCCTTGAAGTAGCCCAGCTGCTCGGCGATGGTCAAGGGCAGGTAGTACAGCAGGTTCTTGCCGCCCACCGCGATGGTGACCTTGGGCTTCTCGATGCTCTGGGCGAACGCGAACGGGGGCAGGATGGCCGCGGCGATGCCGCCGGCCATGAGGTGTCGTCTTTGCATGGGTTTGTCTCCTTCGTTGCGGGGGTGCGTGTCGGTTCGCGCATGGCGCCCGAGCTGGGCACATGGTAGTCGCAGGGTATGACCCGCGCCACCCGGGAAATCACCGCACCGGCAGGCCGTCCACAAACACCTTGAGCTCGTCGGGCTCGAAGGCTGTCCATTGTTCGTTGCTGGTCAGCGGCGTGGTCACCACCACCGCGGCGCGGTCGCCAGGGTGGTTGAGGTCGGCGAAGTTCACCGTCCAGTCCTGGTCCATCAGCGTGGCCTGGGCGAACGGGTGCTGGCGCACCAGCCAGTGCAGCTTGGTGCTGCAGTGCGCCCACAACGCCTCGCCGTTGGACAGCAAAAAATTGAAGGTGCCGAAACGGCGTACCTGGGGCACGAGTTCGCGCAAGGTGAGGGTGAGCTCTTCCACGCTGGGCAGGGAAGCGTGCGACTTGGCCAGCTCCTGCATCAGCCAGCAAAAGGCGCGTTCGCTGTCGGTGGTGCCCACCGGGCGAAAGTGGCTGTGCAGGTGCGGAAAGTAGTCCTTCAGATCACCGTTGTGCGCAAACACCCACTGGCGGCCCCAGAGCTCGCGCACGAAAGGGTGGGCATTCTCCAGCGACACCTCGCCGATGGTGGCCTTGCGCACGTGGGCAATGATGTTGCGGCTCTTGAGCGGGTAACCCTGCAGGAAGGTCGCCATGGGCGACTGCGCGGCGCTCGCATGGTCCACAAACAGGCGAAGGCCCCTGCCTTCAAAGAACGCGATGCCCCAGCCATCGGCATGGTGGTCGGTCTTGCCACCGCGCTGGCAGAAGCCGGTGAAGCTGAACGAGGCGTCTGTGGGGGTGGCGCAATTCAGGCCGAGCAATTGACACATCGGTGGATTGTGCCGCCTCAGGCGGTGCTGCAGCGGTGAGATGGGTTCAAGTGAACCCCATCCCGCGTGCCTCGCGCACCTCGGGTTTGATGCGGTGCTCGGCTTCGAGCTGGGCGATGAACTCTTCGGGCTCCAGCGCTTCCGCGAGGATTTCCACCTGCCGCTTCACCGCGGCGAAGTCACCAGGGCACAGCTGGTCGAGTTTGGCCAGACGCGCCGCGTGTGCAGGGTTCAGCAATGTGGCCTCACCCGCCAGCGCTTCCACCACGAACATGGTTTCACGCTGCTCGGCGGTGAGCGGCTTGAAGCGGATCTTGAAGGTGAAGCGCCGCAGCGCCGCCTGGTCGATGCTGTCCATCAAATTGGTGGTGCAGATGAAGATGCCTGCAAAGCGCTCCATGCCCTGCAGCATCTCGTTGACCTCGGTCACTTCATACGTGCGCTGCGCACCGCGGCGGTCCTGCAAAAAGCTGTCGGCCTCATCCAGCAGCAGCACCGCTTTCTCAGCCTCGGCCTCGCGGAACATGGCCGCCATCTGCTGCTCGGTCTCACCCACGAATTTGCTCACCAGATCGCTGGCGCGGCGGATCATCAGCGGGCGCTCCAGCTGCTGGGCCAGGTGCTCGGCCAGCGCGGTCTTGCCGGTGCCGGGCGCACCGTGAAAACACAGGCAGCCGTGGCCGCGCGCCTTGAGCGCAGCGATCACGCGCGGCAGTTCGTAGCGCGACTCCACGTTGAGCATGTCCAGGCTGTACTGCGTGACGCTGGGCCGCTGCACCAGGTCGGGCTTGCGGCCCAGGGCCAGGTCGGCGTTTTTCAGTTGCCGTTCGATCAATTCGTCGAGCAAGGGCGCTGCGGCCGCGCGGGCCTTGGCGCTGCGTCGGGCCGCCGGTTTGACCGGGCTGGCCGCCAGCTCGGCGAAGCGCACGGCGGTGCGGATCTGCGCGGGCGTGAGCCCCTTGCGTTCGGTCAGCCGCGCCACCAGCGCGTCGGACACGGGCGCGCCTTCGAGCGTCTTGCGCACGAGCTGTTCGCGCGCACCGGGCGGTGGGCTCTTGAGTTCGAGGTGGTAGGCGAAGCGGCGGCGAAACGCCGGGTCGATCTGTTCGATGCGGTTGGTGACCCAGATCGTGGGCACGGCGTTGGTCTCCAGGATCTGGTTGACCCAGGCCTTGCCGCTGACGCTGCCGGTGTGCGACGCCGCCACGTGTTCGGCGCGCGCCATGATTTGCGCCGCCTCGCTGGAGATCGGCGGGAACACGTCTTCGACTTCATCGAACAACAAGGCCGAATGCGCCGTGCCTTTCAGGAACACCTGCGCGATCTGCAGCGAGCGGTAGCGGTCGCGGCCCGAGAGCGCGTTGCCATCGCGGTCGGCGTATTCCACTTCAAAGAGTTCCAGCCCGGCGGTCTGCGCGACCACTCGTGCCAGCTCGGTCTTGCCGGTGCCGGGCGGGCCGTACATCAGCACGTTCACGCCAGGCTCCTTGCGTGCCACGGCTTCTCGCAGCAGGCCGCAGAGCAGGCGCACGTCTTCGCCCACGTAGTCGAAGTCTTTCGGGCTCAGCGCCGAGCGCGCGGCCGGGCGGGTGAACACCGCCATGAGCTCGCTCTGGGTGCGGTACTCGCGCATGAGCACCGGGGGCAGCTTTTCGCTGACCTTCATGAGATCGGCCAGGTCGGTGATGTTGTGCTCGGAGATCAGGTTTTCCACCATGCCGATGCGCTCCAGCCGCGAGCCGGCGCGCAGCGCCTCGCCGACTTCGCTGGCTTTCACGCCGGCCACATCGGCAATCGCCGCGTAGGCCTCGGGGGCGTTGTTGACCTTGAACTCCACCAGGATGGAGCGCAGGTCGCGCTGGTAGCGCGCCAGCGTGCCGTAGAGCAGCAACGCGCGCTCGGCGCGGTTGAGCTGCAGCAGGCCGGCCAGCGCGTCGATGTTCTTCTCCACCAGCGTGGATTGTTTCTTCAGCGCATGGCTGAGCCATTCACCGGTGACGGCGAGCACCGAGAGCAGGTCTTTGGGCGACTCCTTGGCGTACTCGTCAAGGTAGAAGAACAGCGTGCCTTCTTCGTACGGGCCGCGCCACACGCCGTAGCGCTCCATGAAGGCGGTGGTGGGCAGCTTGTCGTGGCCGCTCCAAAGTTCGTTGTCCTTGCAGCGGCGCTCCAGAAATTCACGCAAGCGTGAGAGCACCGTGAGCGGCCACACCAGATGGCGGCCGGCGAGCGAGAGCAGGGTGTTGAGGTCGCGCCGCACATTGAAGCGCGGGCCCTGGCGCGCGGCCAGGGTGAGAACGAAGTGCGAGCACATGAGATCGAGCACGGGGGCCTGGCGCAGACCGTGTGGCACGAACACGCGGCCCTCGCCCACGAAGGGCGCTCGGCCCTCGCGCGGGTCGGTCGGGGTGCGCCCCACGGTGACCGCAGGCTGCACGGAACGCTTGCTCATCCAGACACCTCCAGAACGTGCTTCCAGTGACGCCGTGCCGGGACATCCGGCATTCAAATGGACCATAACCCAGCTTGATGATTCATGGAAGTGAGTGATGGGCGGTGTTTGTGGGATTTGTCCGGCTTTAAGCCGGCGCGTCCCGCCGCCGCCGGTTCACAATCGCGCGATGCTGGAACTCAAAGACATTCAAGCCGCCGCCGTGCGCCTCACCGGCCAGGTGCTGGACACCCCCTTCGTGGAATCGCGCACCATCTCGCAGCTCACGGGCTGCCAGGTGTTCCTCAAGTTCGAAAACCTGCAGTACACCGCTTCGTTCAAGGAGCGCGGTGCCTGCAACAAGCTCGCGCAGCTCACCGCCGACGAGCGCGCACGCGGCGTGATCGCCATGAGCGCGGGCAACCACGCGCAGGGCGTGGCCTACCACGCACAACGCCTGGGCCTGCGCGCGGTGATCGTCATGCCGCGCTTCACGCCCGGTGTGAAGGTGGAGCGCACGCGCGGCTTCGGCGCCGAGGTGGTGCTGCACGGCGACACGCTGGAAGAGTCGCGCAGCCACGCCCGTGACATGGCGGCACAGCAGGGCCTGGTGTTCGTGCACCCTTACGACGACGAAGACATCGTGGCCGGCCAGGGCACGGTGGCGCTGGAGATGCTGCGCGAACAGCCCGACCTCGACACGCTGGTGGTGGCCATCGGCGGTGGGGGCCTGATCGCCGGCATGGCCACCGCGGCCAAGGCGATCCGCCCCGACATCGAAATCATCGGCGTGCAGACCGAAC
>JBKBWW010000055.1:0-23225 GCA_046314475.1 Hydrogenophaga sp. | reverse complement strand
TGAGGTCAAACGAGAGAGGGGCGGCGAACGTCCCGGCGTAGATCGGCTCGTTGTGGGTCTTGGTGCCCAGGCCCGGCAGGGTGGGGTTACCGACTGAGCAGGATGATTCTTCGGGCTTGTACTGGCAGCTGCGCTCTTGAAACCAGCCCACGTCTTGCGGGGAAGCCCCACCTTGACCACTGGCACAGGTGATGGTCCCCCTGCGTTGGCATATGGCGCCGTCTGGGGACAGCGTACCAATGTAGTCGTTCACGCAGGGGTGGGCCTCGTTGATTTTGTTTTGGTAGGCCTCGGCAGAAGCAGTGCAAGCGTCCTGCTTGCTCGAATGCCAATTGGTGTAGTTGTCGTTGAATGAGTGGGTGCGGTACTCAAGGCATTGCGCCTGCAAAGTGCCGAATGGCGCGAGCAACAGGCACAGAGCCACGAATACCTGGAGCGAGGCGCTCCGCTTCCTGCCCAGAAACAATTTCCTGGTCATTTGATCTTCCTCCCTGTGTCGGAGCGCTGATTCACTCCCCGCAGGAATGTAGATCAAAAGACTTCGTTTGATCTTGGGGTAATCCCGGTGAGCGTCGCCTTGGCACTAACTGCTCCCCCGCACCATCATCTCGAACCCCAGATCTACCGAGTTGCGCGCCGGCACTTCCCCACGCATCAAACCCAGCAGCATCTGCGCACTGGCCTCACCCATGGCCCGGCGCGGGGTGCGCACGGTGGTCAGCGGCGGCACCATCTGGTCGCTGCCCGAGAGGTCGTTGAAGCCGGCCACCGCGATGCGCCCGGGCACATCCACACCCAGACGCAGTGCGGTGAGCAGGCCGCCTTGTGCGAGGTCGTCGTTGCAGAAGAACACAGCGTCCACCTCGGGGCGCGTGCGCAGCAAATCCTCCAGCAGTTCACCGCCCAGGCGCATGGACGATGGTTGCGGGCTCAACAGTTCGAGCCTCGCGTCGTAGAGGCCGTGCTCGCGCAGGCAGCGGCGGTAGCCCTCGGCGCGCTGCAGGGTGCGTGGGTCGAGCTGGGCGGCCACGAAGGCGATGCGTTGTCGGCCGCGTTGCACCAGGTGTTCGGTGATGGCGTGGCCGGCTTCGGTTTGGGAGAAGCCCACGCAGTACACGTTGGGCGCTTGCGTGAGCTCCATCAAATACACGCAGGGCACGCCGCTGGCCGCCACCATCTGGCGCGCGGCTTCGGTGCGGTCAAAGCCGGTGAGCAGCAGGCCGGCCGGGCGGTGCGCGAGGTAGCTGCGCAGCAGCTGTTCTTCTTCTTGCGGCTCGTAGTGGGTCACGCCGATCATGAGCTGGTAGCCGTGGGGCAGCAGGGTGCGGTGCACGGCTTCGAGCACGTCGACAAACAAGGCGTTGGACAGCAGCGGCACGAGCACCGGTACCTGGGTGCTGCGCTGGGAGGCCAGCGCGCGCGCAGCGGGGTCGGGCACGTAGCCGAGTTGGTCGGCGGCGCGTTTGACGCGCTCCACCAGATCGGCCGCCACACCGCGTTCGCCACGCAAGGCGCGCGACGCGGTGATGGGGCTGACCTCGGCGGCCAGCGCCACGTCGCTCAGGGTGGTGCGGCCGCTGTGGCGGCGCTTGCGTTCGGTCGGTTCCAAGGGTTTTCCCGGTATTTGATGCGAATCGTGTGGCGTTAGGATAGCGCTGTCCAAGGCCCTGCGCCACCCGAATTTACCCTGAATCATCAGGTGTTCCCTGGGGCAGCAGCCAATGGACCGCGGCGAAGCCACCGAGGCGATTCGCCCCTTTTTTAGTCCAATGGGATAGCGCTACCAAATGAAGAACCTGCCCGAAAACAGCTCCCTCGTCGTCATGGGCGTGGCGGGTTGCGGCAAATCCAGCCTGGGCCAGCGGTGTGCCGAGGCGCTGGGTCTGCCGCTGCTCGAAGGCGACGACTTCCATTCCGAAAGCAACGTGACCAAGATGCGCAGCGGCACCCCGCTGAGCGACGACGACCGCGCGGCCTGGCTCGACACGCTGGCGTCACAGCTGCAGGCGCATCCGCAAGGGGTGGTGCTGACCTGCTCGGCGCTCAAGCAGCGTTACCGCGAGCGCCTGCGCACGGCCGCGCCCGGCCTGCGTTTTGTGTTTCTCGACCTAACGCAAGACCAGGCCCGCGAACGGGTGGCCGCGCGGCCGGCGCACCTGTTTCCGGTGAGTCTGGTGGCGAGCCAGTTCGCTGCGCTCGAAGACCCACGCCTTGAGCCCGGCGTGTTGCACCTGGACGCCACGCAACCGTTGAAAGACCTGGGCTCGGCCGTGGTGCGCTGGGTGCGCAGCGCGCCTGCCTCCGCCACCCTGGAGAACCGCTCATGAAGCCGGGCCATGTTTTGAAGCACGGGGCCGAAGCCCTGCTGGCGCTGTGCCTGGCCGGCATGGTGTTGTGCGTGTTGGGCAACGTGGTGCTGCGCTACGGCTTCAACAGCGGCATCAACGCCACCGAAGAACTCTCGCGCCTGCTGTTTGTGTGGATGGTGTTCCTGGGCGCCACCGCGGCTTACCCGCTGGGCCAGCACATGGCCTTCACCAGCCTCGTGGGCGCGTTGCGCGACAAGCCCGCGCTGTTCGCCACCGCCACGCTGGTCATCCGCCTGCTGGTGCTGCTGGCCTGTGTGTTGCTGGGGCGCGGTGCCTGGCAGCAGGTGGTGGTGGGCATGGACAGCCACTCGGTGGTGCTCGGTTACCCGGTGGCGCTGCTGCCGCTGCCCGCGCTGCTGTGTTCGGTGGCCATCGGCCTCATGGTGCTGATCGAGATCGTGCGGCGCACGCCGCTGGACCTGGGCCACCAGGCCGAGATGGAGTGATGCGATGACCGTTGAAGCAATGGCCTTCGTGGTCTTCATCGCCGGCATGGTGGTGCTCATGGGCATCGGCATGAACATGGCGTTTGCCTTGTTGCTCACCGGGGCCGCCATGGCCTGGGTCATGGACTTCTGGGACACACAACTGCTGGCCCAGAACATGGTGGCCGGGGTCGACAGCTTTCCGCTGCTGGCCGTGCCCTTCTTCATCCTCGCGGGTGAGCTCATGAACTCGGGCGGCATCAGCAAACGCATCATCGACATGGCGCAGGCCTGGGTGGGTCATGTGCGTGGCGGGCTGGGTTATGTGGCCATCGGCGCGGCGGTGCTGCTCTCGGCCATGTCCGGCTCGGCGCTGGCCGACGCGGCGGCCATGTCGGCCATCTTGTTGCCCATGATGCGCAAGCACGGCTACCCGGTGGCCTCGTCCGCCGGCCTGATTGCCGCGGGCAGTGTGATCGGCCCGATCATTCCACCGTCGATGGCGTTCGTGATTTACGGCGTGACCACCAACACCTCGATCTCGGCGCTGTTCATCTCGGGCATCGTGCCCGGCCTGATCATGGGTGTGGCGCTGGTGCTGGCCTGGCGCGTGGTGCTGCGCAAGATGACGCTCACCAGTTCGCCCCCGGTGCCCATGGCCGAGCGCCTGCGCCTCACCGCGCGCGCGTTCTGGGCGCTGCTCATGCCGGTGATCATCATCGGCGGCATGAAGAGCGGTGTGTTCACACCCACCGAGGCCGCTGTGGTGGCCGCCGCCTACGCGCTGACCATTGCGCTCTTCGTGCACCGCGAAATGCGCCTGCCCGAGGTGTATGGCGTGCTGGTGCGCGCAGCGAGCACCACCTCGGTGGTCATGTTCCTCTGTGCCGGCGCGGCCGTTGCCAGCTACATGATCACGCTGGCCGATCTGCCGTCCACGCTCACCGGCTGGCTCGGCCCGCTGGTGGAGCATCCCCGTGTGCTCATGGTCACCATGATGATCGTGCTGGTGCTGATTGGCACCGCGCTCGACCTCACACCCACCATCCTGATCTTCGCGCCGGTGATGCTGCCCATTGCGGTGAAGGCGGGCATCGACCCGGTGTACTTCGGCCTCATGTTCGTGCTCAACGGCGCCATCGGCCTGGTCACGCCGCCCGTGGGCACGGTGCTCAACGTGGTGGCCGGCGTGGGGCGCCTGCCCATGCACCAGGTCATCAAGGGCGTGAACCCCTTCCTCTTCACCTACATCCTCGTTCTCGCCCTGTTCATCGTGTTCCCGCAGATCGTCACCGCGCCCGTTGCGTGGATGCGTTGACCTTCCATTTCACCCACTCCAAGGAGACTGTCATGACCCTGTTCCGTCGCACCCTCATCGCCGCCACCGCCGCGGCCGCCTTCGCCGCGCCTTTTGCCGCGCTGGCGCAAGACATCAAGCCGCGCATCATCCGTTTCGGCTACGGCCTGAACGAAATCTCCAACCAGGGCCGCGCCACCAAGGTGTTCGCCGAAGAAGTGGAAAAGGCTTCCGGCGGCAAGATGAAGATCCGCGCCATCGGCGCCGCCGCGCTCGGCTCCGACGTGCAGATGCAGCAGGCCCTGATCGGCGGTGCGCAGGAAATGATGGTGGGCTCCACCGCCACGCTGGTGGGCATCACCAAGGAAATGGCGCTGTGGGACACGCCCTTCCTGTTCAACAACGCACAAGAAGCCGACGTGGTGCTCGACGGCCCGGTGGGCCAGAAGGTCATGGACAAGCTGCAGGAAAAAGGGCTCGTGGGTCTGGTGTACTGGGAAAACGGTTTCCGCAACCTCACCAACAACAAGCGTGCGGTGACCAAGCTCGAAGACATGGACGGTATCAAGCTGCGCGTGATGCAGAACAACGTGTTCATCGACAGCTTCAAGACCCTGGGCGCCAACGCCGTGCCGCTGCCGTTCTCCGAACTCTTCACCGCGCTGGAAACCAAGACGGTTGACGGCCAGGAGAACCCGTACAACACCATCCTCTCCAGCAAGTTCTACGAAGTGCAGAAGTACCTGACGGTGACCAACCACGTCTACAGCCCCTGGATCGTGACCGTGAGCAAGAAGTACTGGG
Organism: Hydrogenophaga sp.; assembly: GCA_046314475.1. Taxonomy (GTDB): domain Bacteria; phylum Pseudomonadota; class Gammaproteobacteria; order Burkholderiales; family Burkholderiaceae_C; genus Hydrogenophaga. The sequence continues at coordinate 18,330 of JBKBWW010000055.1, read as the reverse complement.
ACCAGCTCAGCAAGGACGAGCAGAAGGTGCTGATGGACGCTGCGAAGAAGAGCCGCGACTTCGAGCGCAAGGACACGCGCGCCGAAGCCGAAAAGGCGCTGGCCGAGCTCAAGGGCAAGGGCATGCAGGTGAACCAGCTCAGCCCCACCGAAGCCGGCCGAATGCGCGACCAGCTCACCCGCATCAACGCCACCATCGCCACCAACGTGGGCATGGACCTGTGGAAAGAAACGCAGGCGGCTGTGGCGAAGGCGCGCGCTGCGAAGTGAACGGCTGACCCTTCAGCCAAAAGGCCGGCTTTGCAGCCGGCCTTTTTTTGGTTTCAGCCTTGGGCTTCCATCGCCTTCGCCATCGTCTTGCCCAGCTCCACGCCCCACTGGTCAAACGCGTTGATGCGCCAGATGGCGGCCTGGGTGAAGACCTTGTGTTCGTACAGCGCGATCAGCGCGCCCAGGCGCATGGGGTCCAGGCGGTCGAGCCACAGCACGTTGCTCGGGATGTTGCCTTCGAACGTGCGGTGCGGCGCCATGGCGGCTGCGTCGGCGGTGCTCATGCCGTCCTTCAGCAGCGCGGCTTGCGTGTCCTGCAGCGAGCGGCCGCAGGCCATGGCTTGCGCTTGCGCTCGCAGGTTGAGGTTGACCACGCCGTGGTGCGTGGCGGCCATGGGCAGCGGCGTGTCTTCGTTCAGCACGCCGATGAAGTCCACCGGCACGGTGTGCCGGCCCTGGTGGATGAGCTGGAAGTAGGCGTGTTGGCCGTCGATGCCCAGGCCGCCCCAGACGATGGGGCCGGTGTCCACCGTGGCGGGCGTGCCGTCGATGTGGGTGCGTTTGCCGTTGGACTCCATGTCCATCTGCTGCACGAACGGCGTGAAGCGCGCCAGCCGCGAGGCGTAGGGCACGATGAGCTGGGTGGGCAGTTGCAGGAAGTTGCGGTTCCAGATGCCGGCCAGCGCGAGCTGCATGGGCAGGTTCTGCGCGGGCAGCGCGGTGCAGAAGTGCTCGTCCATGGCGCGCGCGCCGGCCAGGAAGGCGCGGAAGTTCTCCGCGCCGATGGCAATGGCCAGCGGCAGGCCAAGCGCCGACCACACCGAATAACGCCCGCCCACCCAATCCCAGAACAGGAAGGTGCGCTCGGATGGGTAGCCCAGCTTGGCGGCTTGTGCCGGGCTCGCGGTGATGGCCACCAGGTGTTTGGACAGTTGCTCGGGCGGGCAGCCGTGGTCGGTCAGCCAGCGCTGTGCGCTCGCGGCGTTGGTCAGCGTTTCCTGCGTGGTGAAGGTTTTGCTGGAGACCACGAGCAGGGTGCGCTTGGCGTCGAGCCCGCGCAGCACGCTCCACAGCGCCCAGGCGTCGGGGTTGGACACGCAGTGCACGCGCACGCCCGGCACCGCAGGGGCGGCCAGGTGGGCCAGCGCCTCGATGGCCATGCGCGGGCCGAGGTCGGAGCCGCCGATGCCGATGTTCACCACGTCGGTGATGGCCTCCCCCGAAAAGCCGAGCACCGCGCCCGCGTTGAGCGCCTGCGCGAAGTCGCACACCCGCGCCAGCTCGCGTTGCACATCGGCCTGCACGGTGTTGCCCCAGGGGCCGGCGTGCAGCGGGTCGCCACGCAGCGCCACGTGCAGGACCGGGCGGTCTTCGGTGGTGTTGATGGTGTCGCCGCGAAACATGGCGTCGCGCTGCGCCGCCACGTCGGACTGGTCGGCCAGGTCTAGCAGCGCTTGCTGGATGGCGGGTGTGGTGCGCTGGCGGCTGGCGTCGAGCGTGATACCGGCCGCGCTCAGGCCCATGCGGTGTTCGCGGTGGGTGTCGGTGAGCAGGTCGCGCAGGTGCGGCGTGGGGCTGGCGGCCAGGACTTGCAGTTGTGGCCAGGCGGGCAGGGTGGTGGGCAGTTTCATGGGTGGGTGTGCCTTTCAGTTGGGCGCGGCCATCGCCGTGGCCTCGCGTGCCAGCTTCGTGATGCCGGCCCAGTCGCCATTGCGCAGCAGGTCGGCGGGGGTGAGCCAGGAGCCTCCGGCCATGGCCACGTTGGGCAGTTTCAGAAAGTCGCGCAGATTCTCCACGCTCACGCCGCCGGTGGGGCAAAAACGCACGTCGGGCAGCGGCGCGCCGAGCGCCTTGAGCATGCCGATGCCACCGGCCTGCGAGGCGGGAAACAGCTTCATGAGCGTGAAGCCGTGGTCGCGCGCTCGCATCACTTCGGTGGGCGTCATCACGCCGGGAATGAAGGGCAGGTTCGCCTCGCGCACGGCGTGCACGAGCTCGTCGGTGCAGCCGGGCGACAGCGCAAAGCTGGCGCCGGCCGCGATCACCTGCGCCACCTCGGCCACGCGGGTGACGGTGCCCGCGCCCAGGTGCATCTGCGGCACGGCGCGTGCCACCGCTTCCATGGACTTCAGGGCCACGCCGGAGCGCAAGGTGATCTCCATCACATCGATACCGCCCTCCAGCAGGGCGTGGGCCAGCGGCACGGCATGCGCCGCGTCGTTGAGCACGATCACGGGGACAACGCGCGAGGTGAAAGCGGGACGGGTGAAGCAGGTGGTCATGGGGTTCCTTGTTGTTCAACCAAACAGCGGCGAAGCCCCAAGCTCGGCCACGCTGGCGTGCTGGCGGAACATGGCGAACAGCTCGCGGCCGGTGCCGTGCTGGTTGGCGCTCAGATCAGGGTGGTGCAGTTCGCGCGCGGCAAAGGTGGCGGCGTCCACCTCGAGTTCGAGCACGCCGCGCTCGCAGTCCAGCGTGATCCAGTCGCCATCGCGCACGCGCGCAATCGGCCCGTTGGCCAAAGCCTCGGGGCTGAGGTGGATGGCCGCGGGCACCTTGCCCGAGGCACCCGACATGCGGCCGTCGGTGACCAGCGCCACCTTGAAGCCCTTGTCTTGCAACACGGCCAGCGGCGGCGTGAGTTTGTGCAGCTCGGGCATGCCGTTGGCGCGCGGGCCCTGGTAGCGCACCACGGCGATGAAGTCGCGCTCCAGCTCGCCGGCGTTGAACAGAGCCAGCAAATCTTGCTGGTCGCTCACCACCACGGCCTGGGCGCGCACCACGCGGTGCTCGGGCTTCACGGCGGAGACCTTCACCACGCTGCGGCCCAGGTTGCCCTGCAGCAGGCGCAGGCCGCCGTCGGCGCTGAAGGGCTCATTCACCGGGCGCACCACCGCCGTGTCGCCGCTCTGCGCGGGCACGGGGCGCCAGGCGAGCTGCTCACCGTCGAGCCAGGGCTCTTGCGTGTAGGCCTGCAGGCCATAGCCCATGACCGTGGCCACGTCGGCGTGCAACAGGCCGGCGTCGAGCAACTCCCGCATGAGGTAACCCATGCCGCCAGCGGCGTGGAAGTGGTTCACGTCGGCGCTGCCGTTGGGGTACACCCGCGCCAGCAGTGGAATGTCGTGCGAGAGCTCGGCGAAATCGTCCCAGTCGATCAGCACGCCGGCGGCGCGCGCCATGGCCACGAGATGCAGCGTGTGGTTGGTGGAGCCGCCGGTGGCGAGCAGGCCGATGATGCCGTTGACCAGGGTCTTCTCGGTCACGATGTCGGCCATGCAGATGGCGGCCTCACCGGTGCGCCCGGTGTTGACCACGGAGCGACGCACAGCCTCGGCGGTGAGCGCGTCGCGCAGCGGTGTGCCGGGGTTCACGAAGGACGCGCCGGGCAGGTGCAGGCCCATGATCTCCATCAGCATCTGGTTGCTGTTGGCGGTGCCGTAAAAGGTGCAGGTGCCGGGGCTGTGGTAGGCCTGCGCTTCCGATTCGAGCAAGGCCTCGCGCCCCACCAGGCCCTGCGCGTACTGCTGGCGCACCTTGGCCTTGGCGTCGTTGGAGAGGCCGGTGGTCATGGGGCCGGCGGGCACGAACAAGGTGCTCAGGTGGCCGAACTGCAGCGCGCCCATGAAGAGGCCGGGCACGATCTTGTCGCAGATGCCGAGCATGAGCGCGGCGTCGAACACGTTGTGCGAGAGCGCCACGGCGGTGGACAGGGCGATCACGTCGCGCGAGAACAGCGAGAGCTCCATGCCGGCCGCACCTTGCGTCACACCGTCGCACATGGCGGGCACACCACCGGCCACCTGCACGGTCACGCCCAGCCCGTGCGCGATGCTGCGGATCTGCTGCGGGTAGGTCTCGTAGGGCTGGTGGGCCGAGAGCATGTCGTTGTAGGCGGTGACGATGCCGATGTGCGGTGCGCGCTCGGCGTGGATCTTGAGCTTGTCGGACGCGGGCAGCGCGGCCGTGGTGTGGGCCATGTTGGCGCAGCCCATGCCGGCGCGCTGGGTGCCGGTCTTGCGTTGCGCGGCCATGGAGGCCAGGTAGGCCGCGCGGGTGGTGGTGCTGCGTTCGGTGATGCGTTCGGTGACGCGTTGCAGCGTCGGGTGCAGGTTCGGGTGTGAGGGGGTGGTCATGGCGAGGACTCCGTTCAGGCCAGCCACACGCTCACAGGCGTCTGGTGCTGGTTGAGGATGAGGGACACCGGCAGGGCTTCGTCGGCGCCGAGGCGGGCTTGCTGGAACACGGCCAGCTTGCTGGCGCCGCTGATGGACAGCGCGAGTTCGCGCGTGGCCAGCAGGGCGGGCAGGGTGAGGGTGAGGCGCGCGTGGGGCGCGGTGGCCGGGCGCACCCAGGCCACCGGGCCGCTGCTGTGCAGCGCCTGGCGCAGGCCGGGCGCGCCGGGGAACAAGGAGGCGGTGTGGCCGTCGTCGCCCATGCCCAGAACCGCCATGTCCATGGGCCAGGGCTGGGTGGCCAGGCGGCGGTTGGCGGCTTCCACCAGCTGGTTGAGGGCCGCGTCGTCCAGCGTCTCGGGCAGCGTGTCGAAAAAGGGCACGAAGGTGGCCACCGCAGCAGCGTCTTTCAGCAGGTGCTGGCGCACCAGCGCGGTGTTGCTGTCCACGTGGTCGTGCAGCACGCAGCGTTCGTCCACCAGCAACACGGTCACGCGCTGCCATTCGAGCGGCAGCACACGCAGCGCTTCAAACAGCGCAATGGGCGACTTGCCGCCCGAGACCGCGAGCACCGCGTGGCCACGCAGGTTGATGGCCGAGTGCAGGCTCTGCGCGATGGTGTCGGCGAGCTGCCAGGCCAGCTCGGCGGCCGAGTTGCAGGCGTGCTCTTTCATGATTCTTCGACCCAGGCCGAACCTTCGCGCGCCATCAGGGCCGACGAGGCCGCCGGGCCCCAGCTGCCGGCGGTGTAGGCCTTGGGTTTTTCGTTCAGGTTCTTCCAGCCGTCCAGGATGGGCTCGACCCAGGTCCACGCGGCTTCCAGTTCGTCGCGCCGCATGAAGTGTGTGAGGCGGCCCTTGATCACGTCCATGAGCAGGCGCTCGTAAGCTTCGGCGCGGCGCGCGCTGAAGGCGGATTCGAGGTCCAGATTCAGGCTCACCGGGCGCAGGCGCATACCGCTGCCGGGCTCCTTGGCCATCATCTGCAGCTGCACGTGTTCTTCGGGCTGCAGGCGGATCATGAGCCGGTTGACCGGCTGGCGCGGCGCGTCGGGGAAGATGGTGTAGGGCAGGTCGGCGAACTCGATCACGATTTCCGAGCGGCGCTCGGCCATGCGTTTGCCGGTGCGCAGGAAGATCGGCACGTTGGCCCAGCGCCAGTTGTTGATGTGGGCGCGCAGGGCCACGAAGGTTTCGGTTTCGCTCTCCGGCGGCACGTTGTCCTCTTGGTGGTAGCCCATGGCCTTGTCGCCGTTGGAGGCGCCAGCGGTGTACTGCCCGCGCACCGTGTCTCGCGCCACGTCGGCCACGGTCATGGGGCGCAGCGAGCGCAGCACCTTGAGTTTTTCGTCGCGCACGGCGTCGGGGTCGAGCGAGACCGGCGGCTCCATGGCCACGATGCACAGCAGCTGCAGCAGGTGGTTCTGCAGCATGTCGCGCAGCGCGCCGGTGCCGTCGTAGAAGCCGGCGCGGCTGCCCACGCCCACCGACTCGGCCACCGTGATCTGCACGCTCTTGATGTAAGGGCTGCGCCACAGCGGCTCGAAGATGGTGTTGCCGAATCGCAGCACCATGAGGTTCTGCACCGTCTCCTTGCCGAGGTAGTGGTCGATGCGGAAGGTCTGTGCTTCCGTGAAGTAACGGCCGACCTCTTCGTTGATCTGGCGTGCCGAAGCCAGGTCGTGGCCGAGCGGTTTTTCCAGCACCACGCGCGAGCGGGCATCGATGAGCTGGGCGCTGGCAAGATGGGCGCAGATGGCGGTGAACAGTGTGGGCGCGGTCGCGAGGTAGTAGACGCGGTCGGAGCCGTTTTGCAGCGCCGTGCCCAGGGCGGCGAAGTCGTCGGGCTGGGTGGCGTCCAGGCACACATAGCCCAGGCGTTCCTTGAAGGCGGTCCAGGCCGCGTCTTCGAGCGCCTCGGGTTCGATGAAGCCGCGCACCTTGTCGTCGATGAAGGCGGTGAAGGTGTCGCGGTCCCAGGGCTGGCGGCCCAGCGCGAGGATGCGCGTGGCTTCGGGCAGGTTGTGGTGCAGGTGCGCCATGTAGAGCGCGGGCAGCAGCTTGCGCACCGAGAGGTCGCCCGCGCCTCCGAAGATCACCAGGTCGAGCGGACCCTGGGGGGCGGAAGAAGGGGCAGCGGTGGAGCTTGAGGTGACCATGGATCTAATCAAGTTACTTCAGAATCGAGATCGTAATGTAATTAAGTTACATGACGGGTACAGGTTGCGGGCGCCGGCCCGGGAGGGCAAGGGCGTTGCCTCCACCTTAACCGCCGAAGCGGCGCACGCCCAGTCAAAGGGTGCGAAAAAGCGGCGGGTGGGCGGCGGTGCGGGCCACCACCTCGCTCAGGCTGGGTGGCGTGCAGCCGGTCTGCATCACGCACAGGCTGGCGCTGGCCACGGCGTGGGCCAGCAGGTGTTGCGCGTCGGCGGCGTCCAGCCGCAGGTCGTCCGCCGGTGCGCGCTTTTGCATGGCCGGGCGCTGCAACAGCGCCACCAGCAGGCCGGCCAGAAAGCAGTCGCCCGCGCCCACGGTGTCGACCACGGTGACCGGCGCCGACTCCGCGCAGTGCCAGGCCCGACCGTCGCGCGCCAGCAGCACCGCGCCGCCGGCGCCCAGCGTGAGCGCGAGCCAGGGCGCCGGCGTGCTGGCCAACAGGGCGCGGCCCTTGGCCAGGGCGTCGCTGCCCTGCACACCCAGCGTGTCGAGGTCGTCGTCGCTCACCTTGATCAGGTGGGCTTGCCGCAGGGCCGCCATCACGCTGGCGCGGTAAGAGTCCATGTCGGGCACCACCGCCGGGCGCAGGTTGGCGTCCACCACCACCAGCCGCCCCGCGGCGCGCTGGGCCTGCAGCCAGGGCAGGTACTTCGCGCTGTCCTCGGCCGCCAGCGCCAGGCAGCCGGTCACGGCGATGCGCAGGCCGGGCTGGGCTTCGCAGGCGGCGATCAGTCCCGGTGCCGACACCTGCCGGTCGGCTACGCCCTCGCGGTAGAAGCTGTAGCTGGCCTTGCCTTGCGCATCCAGACCCACCACCGCGAGCGACGTGGGTTCGTGCACCGGTTGCGGCTGGGCGAGTGCCACGCCGGCCTGCGCAATGCCATCGGCCAGCAGGCGGCCGAAGCGGTCGCCCGCGAGCGGGTTGAGGTAGAGCGTGGGCACGCCCTGCAGGCCGAGCGCGCGGGTCAGGTTGTAGACGGCACCGCCCGCACAGGGGCGCAGCCGCCCGTCGGCGTCTTCGATCAGGTCGATGAGCGCTTCGCCAGCGGTGGCGATTTGTAAGCGTTGTGAGGCACTAGGGAAAACCATAACTAAATCCAGTTGATTTATTAACCTGTCCCGAAATATAGTCCAACCACACCGCAACGGGCCTCGTGAAAACCCCAAGTGTCTGGCGGCGTGAACCCTGACCGATTCCTTTCCACCCAGGAGACAAACATGAACATCCGCGCTTCCCAACTTGCCACGTCCGTCTGTGCGTTTTCCGTGCTCGCCGTGGCCGCATCCGTTGCCCAGGCGCAGGCCCAGCCCATCATCGGCCTGATCACCAAGACCGATTCCAATCCCTTCTTCGTGAAGATGAAGGAGGGCGCCGATGCCGAAGCGAAGAAGCTCGGCGCCAAGCTGCTCACGGCGTCGGGCAAGACCGACGGCGACAACGCCGGCCAGGTGACCGCCCTGGAGAACATGATCGCGGCTGGCGCCAAGACCATCCTGCTCACGCCCAGCGACGCCAAGGCCATCATCCCTGCCATCAAGCGTGCGCAGGCCCAAGGCGTGATGGTGATCGCGCTGGACAGCCCGACCGACCCGGTGAGCGCGGTCGACGGCCTGTTTGCCACCGACAACTTCAAGGCCGGCGTGCTGATCGGCCAGTACGCCAAGGCCGCGCTCGGCGGCAAGGCCCCGGTGATCGCCACGCTCGACCTGTTCCCCGGCCACCCGGTGGGCGCGCAGCGCCACAACGGCTTTCTGCAGGGCTACGGTTTGAAGTCGCTGGACGCCAAGAGCAACGACCTGGCCAAGCCGGCCGAGGTGGTGTGCATGGCCGACAGCTTTGGCGACGCCGCCAAGGGCCAGACCGGCATGGAAAACTGCCTGCAGAAGAACCCGGGCATCAACGTGGTCTACACCATCAACGAGCCCGCCGCCGCCGGCGCCTACAAGGCGCTCAAGGCCGCCGGCAAGGAAAAGGACGTGGTCATCGTCTCGGTGGACGGTGGCTGCGCCGGCATCAAGGACGTGGGCGCCGGTGTGATCGCCGCGACCTCGCAGCAATACCCGCTGCGCATGGCCGCCATGGGTGTGGCCGCCGGTGTGGAGTACGCCAAAACCGGCAAGAAGGTCAGCGGCTACACCGACACCGGCGTGACCTTGATCGCAGCCAAGCCCGTGGGCGGCGTGGACAGCAAGGACGTCAAAACCGGCATGGACCTCTGCTGGGGCAACAAGTGACGCCAGGGGCCCGGACATGAAAGCCAAACTCCCCCCCATGGGCACGCTCGGGCCCTTCATCGCCCTGCTGCTGGCCTGCGCCTTCTTTGCCACGCAGAGCGACCGCTTCCTCACGCTGCAGAACTTCTCGTTGATCCTGCAGCAGGTGATGGTGGTCGGCACCATCGCCATCGGCCAGACACTGATCATCCTCACGGCGGGCATCGACCTCTCGTGCGGAATGATCATGGCGCTGGGCAGCATCGTCATGACCAAGATGGCGGCCGACTTCGGGCTCTCCGCCCCGGTGGCCATTGCCCTGGGCATCGGCGCCACCGCGCTGTTCGGCCTGGTCAACGGCCTGCTGGTGACCAAGGCCAAGTTACCGCCCTTCATCGTCACGCTGGGCACGCTGAACATTGCGTTCGCCATCACCCAGCTCTACAGCGGCTCGCAGACCATCACCGACATCCCCGAGGGCATGAACTGGCTGGGCCAGTCGTTTCGCATCGGTGGCACCAACGTGCTCTACGGTGTGATCCTGATGCTGGTGCTCTACCTCGTGACCTGGCTCGCGCTGCGCGAGACCGCGCCCGGGCGGCACATCTACGCGGTGGGCAACAGCCCCGAGGCCACGCGGCTCACGGGCATTTCCACCGACAAGGTGTTGTTGGGCGTGTACGTGGCGGCCGGCGTGTTCTACGGCATCGCGTCCATGCTGAGCGTGGCGCGCATCGGCGCGGGCGACCCCAACGCCGGGCAAACCGAAAACCTCGACGCCATCACGGCCGTCGTGCTGGGCGGCACCAGCCTGTTTGGCGGGCGCGGCATCCTGCTGGGCACGCTGGTGGGCGCGCTCATCGTGGGCGTGTTCCGCAACGGCCTCACGCTCATGGGTGTGTCGTCGGTGTATCAAATCCTGGTCACCGGCATCCTCGTGATCCTTGCCGTCGCAACGGATCAGATGTCTCGCAAGGGAGTCCGCTGATGAAGCCGAATGCACCTTTGGTGATCCAGGCCAAGGGCCTGGTCAAGCGCTACGGCCAGGTCACCGCGCTGGATGGCGCCGACTTCGAATTGCGCGCCGGCGAAATCCTGGCCGTCATCGGCGACAACGGCGCCGGCAAATCGAGCCTGATCAAGGCCTTGTCGGGCGCCACCATTCCCGACGAAGGCCAGATCTTTCTCGACGGCAAGCCCATCCATTTCAAGAGCCCGATCGACGCGCGCCGCGCCGGCATCGAGACCGTCTACCAGGACCTCGCCGTGGCCCCGGCCATGACGATCGCCGAGAACCTGTTCCTCGGCCGCGAGATCCTGCGTCCCGGCTTCCTGGGCCGCTTCCTGCGCATGATGGACAAAAAGAAAATGCTGGCCGAGAGCATCTCGCGCATGAACGATCTGAAGGTCGGCATCCGCTCCATGACGCAGGCGGTGGAAACGCTGTCGGGCGGTCAGCGCCAGTGCGTGGCGGTGGCGCGTGCGGCGGCCTTTGCGCAGCACGTGGTGATCATGGACGAGCCCACCGCCGCGCTGGGCGTGAAAGAGGGCAACATGGTGCTGGAGCTGATCCGCCGCGTGCGCGACAAGGGCCTGCCGGTGATCCTGATCAGCCACAACATGCCGCACGTGTTCGAGATCGCAGACCGCATCCACATCGCGCGCCTGGGCAAACGCGCGGCGGTGGTCAACCCCAAGGTGATCAGCATGAGCGACACCGTGGCGGTGATGACCGGCGCCAAGCTGGCCGAAGAACTGCCTGTGGAGGCCTTGGCGTAAACCATGCTCAAAGGCATCGATCCCCTGCTCAGCCCCGAGCTGCTGAAACTGCTGGCCGAGATGGGCCACGACGACGCGCTGGTGCTCGCCGACGCGAACTTCACCGCCATGAGCCTGGGCGCGGGCAAGACCGTGCTGCGCCTGCCCGGCGTGGGCATGGCGCGCACGGTGAAGGCCGTGGCCAGTGTGCTGCCGCTGGCGGCCGACGTGCCGCAACCCGTGGCCTACATGCAGGTGGGCGGCACCGAGGCGCCTTACCGCTCGGCCCTGCAGCGCGAGACGCTGGCGGTGCTGGCCGCCGAGGGCCTGGTGGAAGGCCAGGCCGAAGCGGTGGAGCGGTTCGCCTTTTACGAGCGCGTGAAAAAGGCCTACGCCATCGTGGTCACCGGCGAGCTGCAGCCCTGGGGCAATTTCATTCTGCGCAAGGGTGTCATCGGCGACACTTTGCGCACCTGATCCGACACCGAACCCGACACCGAACCCGAACCCGAACCCGACGCAGTGAACAACGACGCCGCCGCTACCGAATCCCTGCCCGACACCGAACCCGGCGACCAGCCGCGCCTGCGCCCGCGCGGCTCCAACCAGGTGGGCATGCGCCAGTTCAACGAGCGCGTGGTGCTGCAGGCGCTGCGCGTGCACGGCAGCCTGGCCAAGGCCGACATCGCGCGCCTCACCGGCCTCACGGCCCAGACCATCGGCCTGATCACCGCGCGGCTGGACGAAGACCAGCTGCTGCGCCGCGAAGCCCCGGTGCGCGGGCGCGTGGGCCAGCCCTCGGTGCCGCTGGGCCTGCACCCCGACGGCGCCTTCGCCATCGGCATCAAGATCGGCCGTCGCAGCGCCGACTGGCTGCTGGTGGATTTCACCGGCCAGGTGCGCGAGCGCCTCGTGCTCGACTACGCCTTCCCCGACATCCCGGTGCTGCTGCCCGCGATCAAGACCAACCTCAACCGTCTGCTCAAAAAACTCGGCCCGCTGAGTGACCGCGTGGTGGGTGTCGGCGTGGCGGCACCCTTCCAGCTCGGTGGCTGGCACCGCATGCTGGGCCTCACGGCCGAACAATCGCAGGCGTGGAACCATATCGACCTGGGCGCCGAGGTGCAAAAGCTCACCGATCTGCCCGTGAGTTTTGCCAAGGACACCTCGGCCGCCTGTGTGGCCGAGCTGCTGCAAGGCCGCGGGCGCGACATCCGCAGTTTTCTCTACCTGTTCATGGACACGTTTGTGGGCGGGGGCCTGGTGCTCGACTCGCACCTGCACCGGGGCATCCACGGCAACGCCGGCGCCGTGGCTTCGCTCCCGCTGCGCGTGGCGCAGGGCAGCGAGCTTGCGCCGCAGCTCATCGGCGAAGCCTCGCTCTGGGACCTGGAGCAGCGCTTTCGCCAGCACGGCCTGGACCCGATGGCCGCCTACGACGCGCGGGCCCTGCAATCACCCTGGCTGCCGTACAGCCAGGAATGGATCGCGCGCGCCGCGCCGGCGCTGGCGCAGTGCGTGGTATCGGGCACCGCGTTTCTCGACGTGGAAGCGGTGGTGATGGATGGCGCGGTGGCGCCCGACCTGCTGCGCGCCCTGTGCGAAGCCACGCGCGCTGCGCTGGCGGGTTACAGCTGGGAAGGCCTGCACCGGCCCCGTCTGGAGCTGGGCAGCATCGGCTCGGATGCGCGCGCACTGGGTGGCGCACTGCTGCCGCTGCACACCTGCTTCGCGCCCGACCACGACGTCATCCTCAAGGTCTGAGCTCTCAGGCTGGCTGCAAACCGTCTGCGGTGAGGTGCAGCACGCGCTGCGCTCGGGATGCGGCAGCCGTGGAGTGCGTGACCAGCACCAGTGCCGCGCCACTCTCGCGGGCTTGATGCTCCAGCACACCCATGACCTGCGCCGCCGTGCTCGGGTCGAGGTTGCCGGTGGGCTCGTCGGCCAGCAGCAGGCCGGGGCGGTGCACCAGCGCGCGGGCAATTGCCACGCGCTGCAATTGACCGCCCGAGAGCTCGGCCGGCAGGCGCGCACCCAGCTCGCCCAGGCCCACGGCGTCCAGCATCTGCTGCACCCGCGCGGTGTCCGGTCGGCCCAAGAGCAGCAAGGGCAGGCCCACGTTTTGGGCCACGTCCAGGTGCGGCAGCACGTGGAAGGCCTGGAACACAAAACCCAGGTGCTCGCGGCGCCAGTGCGCGCGCTGCGTGTCGTTCAAACCACCGAGCTCCACGCCGGCGTGGGTGATGCGGCCTTCGCTCCAGTCGTCCAGCGCGGCCAGGCAGTTGAGCAGGCTCGATTTGCCCACACCCGATTCGCCCACGATGACAATGAACTCGCCCGGCGCCACGGAGAGGTTCACGCCGCTGAAAACGGTGGTGGAGCCGTAGCGTTTGCCGAGCTGTTCAACGACGAGTGACATGCCAATCAGATGGGTGCGCCCAACAGGGCTTGCACCGATTCGAGCACGCGCGCCAGCGCATCGGGCGCGTCGCAGGCAATGACCTTGCGCTGCGGCATTGAGCGCAGCCAGGTGAGCTGTCGCTTGGCCAGCTGGCGCGTGGCGGCCACACCGAGTTCGCGCAGCTCGGCGAGTTGTGCGGGCTTGAGTGCGTTGCCGTAGGCATCGAGCAGATCCCAGGCCTGGCGGTAGCCCACGCAGCGCATGGAGGGCAAGTCGGTCGACAGATCGCCGCGCGCGCGCAGTTGTTTGACCTCGATCATGAAGCCCTCGGCCAGCATGGCGTCGAAGCGCTGCGCGATGCGCGCGTGCAGCCAGGTGCGGTCACGGGGTTCGAGCGAGATCAGGTGCTCGGGCGCGAGCGGGCTGTCGGGATTGTGGGTGCGCCCGGTCTGGAAGCTGGAGAGCGGCCGACCCGAGACCTCGAACACTTCAAGTGCGCGCTGGATGCGCTGCGCATCGTTGGGCGGCAGGCGCGCGGCGGTGATCGGGTCCACCCGCGCCAGCTCGGCGTGCATCGCGGGCCAGCCCAGTGCCATGGCGCGCGCATCGATCGAGGCACGCACGGCGGCATCGGCCTGCGGCATGTCGTCCAGTCCCACCAGCAGCGCTTTGAAATACAGCATGGTGCCGCCTACCAGCAATGCGGTGCGGCCACGGCCGTTGATCTCAGCCACCAGGCGCGTGGTGTCGCGCACGAAGTCGGCGGCGCTGTAACTTTGCAGCGGATCGAGGATGTCGATCAGGTGGTGCGGCACCTGGGCCAGTTCGGCCGCCGTGGGCTTGGCGGTGCCGATGTCCATGCCACGGTAGACCAGGGCCGAGTCCACGCTGATGACCTCCACCGGCCAGCGCTGTGCGATGGCCAGCGAGGCGGCGCTTTTGCCGCTGGCGGTGGGGCCGGCCAGGCCGATGCAGGATGGGTGGGGCAAGCGCATGGGCCGTGTCAGCCGGGCGTCGCTGTGGCCGGTGCGGTGCGCTCGGGTCCGGGCCTGTTGTCGCCAAAGCGCTGCACCAGCGTCCACGCGGTCAGGGAAATCATCACGCTCCAGAACCAGATGCCGTTGGTGAGCGGCAGCACGGTGCCGGTGCCGGCCTGGATGGCTGCCAGGCTTTTGCCCAACCAGCCGCCCACCAGGAACGCTGCGATCATCATGACGAAACCGGCCAGCGCCGAGGCCGCGCCGGCCGCCTGCGGAAACGGCCCCACCGCGCCGCTCTGGCCGCAGGGTTGGTGCACGCCGTGGCCCATCATGAACAGGTAGAAGGGCAGCATGATGGCCCAGGCGCTCTGCACGCCCAGCAGCGCCATCACACCCATGCTGGTGCCGCCCACCAGCGTGAATCCAGCGGCCACCGCCACCGTGCGCCGCACACCCAGTACAAGCAGCAGGCGGCGGCAGATGAACGTGCCCAGGATGTAGCTGGCCGACATCGTCATCATGATCAAGCCATAGGCGGTCTTGGACAAGCCGAGCACCTGGATGAACACGAAAGGCGAGGCCGCCAGAAAGGTGAAAAGACCGCAGTACGAACAGGTCGCCAGCAGTCCGAAAGCCCAGAAGGTGGGGTTGCGGGCAATGGTCACCCAGGTGCCCAGCAGCATGGAGGGCTGCAACGCGCGCGGGTTCTTCGCTGCCAGCGTTTCTTCAAAGCGCCAGGCGATCACGCCCAGTGTGATGGCGCCGAACACGCCCACCGCCATCAGCGACAAGCGCCAGCCCATGAGGTCGGACAGGAAGCCACCCAGCGGCGCGCTGGCGCAGGCGATCACACCCAGGCCGGTGAGGCCTTTGGACATCATTCGGGCGCCCTCGGTGGGCTGGTACAGGTCGCGCACGATGGCGCGCGCGCACATCACGCCCGCGCCCATGGCCGCCCCCTGCACGGCACGCCAGACGATGAGCTGTTCAATCGACGGAGAGAAGGTGCTGCCGACCGACGCCACCACAAAGGCGCTCATGCCGATCAACAAAATGGGTCGTCGACCAAAACGGTCCGACAGCGGGCCCCAGAACATCTGCGACGCGCCAAACGCGAGCAGCAGCGCGGTGAGCGTGAGTTGCGCCTGCGACATGGCTGCGCCGAAACCCGCGGTGAGCGCTGGCAGGGCGGGCAAGTACAGGTCGGTGGCGATGGGCTGCAGGCCCAGCAGCAGGGAGAGTGTCAGCACCACCAGGCCAGATGACATGGCGGGCGATGAAGAGGAAGAAGAAGACGTTGCAGGCATCCGGTCGAGGGTAGCAGAACACCCCGCGCGCGAGCCCTGGCGCTCCCCGGTGAACCCTTCAGTTCTTCACCACCTGAACATCCGGTCGCAAGCCGAAGAGGCTGGCCAGCGCCACGCGGTACTGCGCCTGCCCCACCGAGTTGGTGTTGTGGTGCGAACCACCTTCCACCAACACGAAGGCCTTGCGCCCGGTGGCAGCCTCGAACAGCTTGCGTCCGAGCTCGGGCTGGATCAGGCGGTCCGCGCCGCCGTGCACCACCAGCAGGGGCGAGCCGATGTCGGGCACTCGCTTGACCGCTTCAAAACGCTGGGTGATCAAGAGCGACACCGGCAGCCAGCCCCACTTGAAGGTGCTCACCACATCGGGGATGGAGGTGAAGGTGCCTTCAACCACCGTACCCGCTTCGTCTTTCACCTGCGCCGCCAGCTCGATGGCGATGGCGCCGCCCAGCGAATGGCCAAAGATGTAGCGTGGGCGGCCGGGGTATTTTTCGCCCAGCCAGTCCCAGGCCGCGCGGGCATCTTCGTAGGCCTTGGTTTCCGAGGGCAGTTCGTTGGTGCTTTTGCCGAAACCGCGGTAGTCGATGGCCAGCACCGAGAAGCCCAGCTCCTGCATGCGCTGGGCGCGAAAGGCCGAGCCGGTGACATTGAAGCGCGCGCCGTGCAAATACAGCATCACCGGCGCATCGGGGCGCTCGCTGAAGTTCTCGTTCTGCGCCCACAGGCCGTGCAGCTTCACCGGCTTTTCGGTGGCTGTGGACGTGAAATCGATCCACACGTCTTCCATGCTCTCGGCGGCGTAGGTGCCGCCGGCCCAGCTGCGGTCGGACGGTTGGAAGATCCAGGTGCGCTGCTGCTCGTCGAGCGTGGCGCAACCGGCCAGCAGGGCCAGCGCGGTCAGCAGGAGGGCGATGAGGCGTTTCATGACGGGTATGGAGCGGCTCGCTGGGCAAAAAGTTCAGACTCCGGTGCGCGCATGTTTCGTGCCAGCGGGCCGGTGCATGATGGCCTGTGTCGGGATTTCTCGCCGAATTCCCGACCAAAGGCCCGGGACAGGCCCTGCACACGGGCCGTTCAGCGCCCGCGCAGAAAGAGGGCGTCCAGCTCTTTCATGCCCACTTGGCGCCAGGTGGGGCGGCCGTGGTTGCACTGGTCGGAACGCTCGGTCACTTCCATCTGGCGCAGCAGCGCGTTCATCTCGTCCAGCGTGAGGCGCCGGTTGGCGCGCACCGCGCCGTGGCAGGCCATGGTGGCCAGCAGCTCGTTGCGGGCGCGTTGCACCACGGTGCTGGCATCGTGCTGGCCCAGTTCGGCGAGCACGCTGCGCGCCAGCTCCACCGGGTCGCCTTGTGCGAGCGTGGTGGGCACGGCGCGCACCGCGAGTGTTTTGGGTGAGAGCGCAGTGATCTCCAGGCCCAGGGTCTTGAGCACCTCGGTGCAGTCCTCGACGGTGGCCACCTCGTCGGGCGTGGCGGAAAACGTGGCCGGGATCAGCAGCGGCTGGCTGGCCACCTGCTGGTCGTCGAGCTGCTGCTTGAGGCGTTCGTAGACGATGCGCTCGTGCGCGGCGTGCATGTCGACCACCACCAGACCTTGTGTGTTCTCGGCCAGGATGTAGACGCCTTGCAGTTGTGCGATGGCGCGGCCGAGGGGCCAGTCGCCGGTGGGCAGTGCGGTGTTGGCGGGGGCTTCGACAGGCCCAGCCCGAACGGGGTACGTTTGTTCGGCGGTTCCAGGATCCGGTTGGGCCGAAACCCGCTCATCCTGAGCTTGTCGAAGGATCGAAGCCCCTCCAGACCCGTAGCCCCACAAGGCTCCCACATCGCTCACCCGATGCCCCACCTCGGTTTCCCGAGGTCGGAACGCAAACCCGTCTTGCCGTGCGGGCGGTGTCCACGCGGTGACAGGCGCCGCGTCCACCGGCTCAACGGTTGCCCCCGAGCGGGGTACCGCCAGCGCTGCTTCCACCGCGTGCCGCACACCCTGGTGCACCTCGCGCCCATCGCGAAACCGCACTTCGATCTTGGTCGGATGCACGTTCACGTCCACCCGCGCCGGGTCGAGCGACACGAAGAGCGCATACACCGGCTGGCGGTGGCCGTGCAGCACGTCTTCGTACGCGCTGCGCGCGGCGTGGGTGATGGTCTTGTCGCGCACGTAGCGGCCGTTCACGTACGCAAACTGCCAGTCGGCACGCGAGCGCGCAGCGTCGGGCACGCCCGCGAAACCCCACACGCGCAGGCGCTGCGCTCCGTCGTCGTCGGGCGCATCCAGCGGCCAGTTCAGCGCCACCGCCTGCTGCACGAAGTCTTCACCCAGCACATCGGCCAGGCGCTGTCGCAGCGCCTCCATGCCATCACCGGCCACCGCGCGCCACTGCGCCACCAGCTTGCCCTCGTGCCAGATCGCAAAACCCACTTCGGGGCGTGCGAGTGCGTGGCGTCGCACCGCCTCGATGCAATGGGCCAGTTCGGTGGCGTCGGTCTTCAGAAACTTGCGCCGCGCCGGCGTGGCAAAGAAGAGCTCACGCACCTCCACCGTGGTGCCGGGGGCGCGCGCTGCTGCCTGCAGCTCGCCGCTGCGCCCGTCGAGCAGCCAGCCGTGGGGCTCGTCGGGTGTGTCCACGCGCGTGAGCAGCGACACCTCGGCAATCGAGCAGATGGCCGCCAGCGCCTCACCGCGAAACCCCATGGTGCCCACGGATTCGAGGTCGGACAGGCTGGCGATCTTGCTGGTGGCGTGGCGTTTGAGGGCATTCGGCAGTTCGCTGCGCAAGATGCCGCTGCCGTTGTCTTCCACGCTGATGAGCCGCACGCCGCCTGCCTGCAGGCGCAGCGTGATCTGTGTGGCGCCGGCGTCGAGCGCGTTGTCCACCAGCTCCCGCACCACCGAAGCCGGCCGCTCGACCACCTCGCCCGCCGCGATCTGGCTGATCAGTTCGTCGGGGAGTTCCCGGATGGGTCGGCGCGGTGGCGGAAGGATGCTGGGTGGGGTTGTCACGGGCAAATTG
>JBKBWW010000054.1:0-23473 GCA_046314475.1 Hydrogenophaga sp. | reverse complement strand
GCCGGCGGAGCCGGACCCTCGGTGCCTCTGGGTGGAGGCACCTCGCTCGCTGCGGCCCTTTCTGAATCCGACGACCGACCGCCTGCGTACCCAAGTCATGAATTCACCGCACCCCGCCCCCGTGTCGGCGCCCAGCCGCCGCCGCTGGCTCACCCTGCTGGGCCTGGCGCCCCTGCTGCAGGCCTGCTCACCCCTGCGCCTGATCAACGCCACCGTGCCGTCGAACACCCACACGGTGCTGCGCGACGAGGCCTACGGCAGTGCCGAGCGCCAGCGCATGGACGTGTACCTGCCGGTCGACAAGGCGCCCGACGCGCCGATCGCCGTGTTTTTCTACGGCGGCAGCTGGAGCAGCGGCGAGCGCGCCGACTACAAGTTTGTGGGCGAAGCGCTGGCCTCGCGCGGCATCGTCACCGTGATCGCCGACTACCGCCTGAGCCCCGAGGTGCGCTACCCGGTGTTCCTGCAGGACTGCGCACAGGCCGTGCGCTGGGCGCGCGACAACGCGCGGCGCCTGGGTGCATCGCCGGATCGCCTCTTCGTCACCGGCCACAGCGCCGGCGCCTACAACGCCGCCATGCTCGCGCTCGATGCGCGCTGGCTCTCGGAAGTGGCCATGCAGCCGGCCGAGCTCGCGGGCTGGGCGGGGCTGGCCGGGCCCTACGACTTCCTGCCCATCGGCATCCCTGACGTGCAGCGCGCCTTCAACTGGCCCGACACGCCGGCCAATTCGCAGCCCTTGTTCCACGCCACCGCAGGCACGGGTTTGAAACACCGCGTGCTGCTGCTGGCCGCCCGAAGCGACACGCTGGTCAGCCCGCAACGCAACACCCTGGCCATGGCGCAGGCCCTGCGGCAGCGCGGAACACCGGTGGAGCTGGAGCTCTTCGACCGGGTGAGCCACACCACGCTGATCGGGGCCATGGCCCCGCCGCTGCGCGGGCTGGCGCCCGTGCTGGACCGGTTCAGCACATTTCTGCAGCATCGCGCAAGCTGAAATCATGGAGGCCGGCTTCCCACGGGCCGTAAAATCCTGGGTTACCAACCGGTTACCAACTGATTCACTACCGATCTAAGGGATTCTCATGGCGCTCGTTTCCATGCGCGAACTGCTCGACCACGCCGCGATCCACGGCTACGGCATTCCAGCGTTCAACGTCAACAACCTCGAACAGGTGCAGGCGGTGATGGCCGCGGCCCACGAAGCCGGCGCGCCGGTGATCCTGCAGGCCAGCGCCGGTGCACGCAAATACGCGGGCGAGCCCTTCATCAAACACCTGATCCAGGCCGCTGTGGAGATGTACCCGCACATCCCGCTGGTGATGCACCAGGACCACGGCCAGAACCCGGACGTGTGCCGCGGCGCGATCGACCTGGGCTTCAGCTCGGTGATGATGGACGGCAGCCTGGAAGGCGACGGCAAGACCATCGCCAGCTACGAATACAACGTCGACGTCACCCGCAAGGTGGTGGACATGGCCCACAAGCTGGGCGTCACCGTTGAAGGTGAACTGGGTTGCCTGGGCAGCCTGGAGACCATGCAGGGGGACAAGGAAGACGGCCACGGCACCGACGCGGTGATGACGCGCGAACAGCTGCTGACCGACCCCGAGCAGGCGGCCGACTTTGTGAAGCGTACCCAGCTCGACGCGCTGGCCATTGCCATCGGCACCAGCCACGGCGCCTACAAGTTCACCCGCAAGCCCACCGGCGACATCCTGGCCATTGACCGCATCCAGGAAATCAACCGCCGCCTGCCCAACACCCACCTGGTCATGCACGGATCCAGCTCGGTGCCGCAAGACCTGCTGGCCGTGATCAACCAGTACGGCGGCAAGATCAAGGAAACCTACGGCGTGCCGGTCGAGGAGATCCAGAAGGCCATCCAGTTCGGCGTGCGCAAGATCAACATCGACACCGACATCCGCCTGGCCATGACGGCCGCGGTGCGCAAGTTCCTGGCCGAGAACCCCGAGAAGTTCGACGCCCGCGAATGGCTCAAGCCCGCGCGGGAAGCCGCCAAGGCGATCTGCAAGCAGCGCTACATCGAGTTCGGCTGCGAGGGACAGGCCGGCAAGATCAAGGGCGAATCGCTGCAGGTCGTGGCTGCGAAGTACGCCAAGGGCGAGCTGGCCCAAGTGGTGCACTGACCGGCGTCCGGCTCAAGCGCCCTCCAAAACGCCACCTTCGCGGTGGCGTTTTTCATTCAGTCCTCCCAGCCTGCCGCCTGAATGGCCGCCACGATCTCGCGACCCGTCTCCACCAGCGCCGGCCCAAAGTCCTCGTGCAACAAGGCGCCCTGCAGCCGCGACGCAGGCCCACCCACGGTGAGCGCCAGCGGCTCGCGGCCGTCGCCCAGGTCCAGCCCCACACCGATGGCGGCGATCTCGCTCTCCCACTCCGACTCCGACCCCGCGTAGCCACGTTCGGCCCAGGCGGCTTCGGCGCGCTGGAGCCCGGCCTCCTTCGCCGGCCATCGCGCCGGGTCTTCCGCACGCAGGCGCCGCGCCACCACAGCCCGCAACCCCGGCGAGGCCGCGCACCAGATGGCGCGGCCCATGGCCGTCTCGGCGAACGGCAATCGTGTGCCCACGTCCAGCCCGAGGATGAGGCGGGCCGTGCTGCGGCAGTGCGCCACGTAGACCACCGAGGTGTCGTGCCGCACGCCCAGCGAAATGGCGGCCTGCGTGTGTTCGGCCAGCGTTTCCATGAAGGGCCGCGCGATGCGCCCGACCTGGAAGTTGGACAAGACACTGAAGCCCAGCGACAGCACCGCCGGGCTCAGCGCGTACTCCCCAGTGGTCGCGCGGTGGCGCAAATAGCCCAGGCTGGTGAGCGTGAAGGTCAGGCGCGAGACGGTGGCCTGCGGCAGACCGGTGCGCCGGGCCAGCTCCTGGTGCGCCAGCCAGCGGTCGGCCGGGGTGAAACAGCGCAACACCGTGAGGCCGCGCGCGAGCGCGGTGACAAAACGGCGATCGTCGGCCGGGTCGGCCTCGGTGAGCGGGGTGGGGGGTGTCTGGCGCTGGCGTCCCATGGTCGTGGTCCTGTTTTCTGCAGATCGGAATATGGTACGCCTGGTGGCGGCTGATATTCCGCAGATCGGAATTCTGGCCCGCCGCTGGGCCGCTCCCCATGCTCGCTTTCCCTGATCTGCGTTTACACAAACGACCACAGCGCCGTATATTGACCGCGCTCCAGCCGTTTTCCGCTCAGCGGAATTCTGGGTCGCTACCCCACACCGCCCGCATGACGCCCCCCACCCCGGCCCACTGGCCACCCGGCCTGCCGCAGCACCTCGCGCTGCCGCAGACGCATGTCTTCTACAACCTGGAGGTGTCGGCCCGGCGCTACCCCCACAAAGCCTTCATCGTGTTCTACGACACGGTACTGACCTACGCCGACTTTTTGAGCGAGACCGAACAGCTCGCCGGCCACTTGCAGCAGGTGTGCGGCGTGCAGCCCGGCGACAGGGTGCTGCTGTGCATGCAGAACAGCCCGCAGTGGGCGCTGGCGTTCTACGCCATCCTGCGCGCCGGTGCGGTGGTGGTGCCGGTGAACCCGATGAACCGCACCGAGGAACTGCGCCACTGCGTCAGCGACAGCGGGGCACGCGTGGCCCTGGTGGCGCAAGACCTGCTACCGCAGCTGCGCCCGCTGCTCGCGCCCGATGGCGACGGACTCCGCCATGCGATCGTGGCCACTTACAGCGACCACCTGCGCGTGCCCACCGACCTCGCGGTGCCCGACTTTGTGGCCGCGCCGCGCCAGCAACTGAGCGAGCCTGGGCTCGTGGCCTGGAACGATACGATCGCCCAAAAAAGGACGCCTGCCCCGCTCACCACCGGCCCCGACGACCTCTGCGCCATGCCCTACACCTCGGGCACCACCGGCCTGCCCAAGGGCTGCATGCACACCCACCGCAGCGTGATGAGCACATTGGTCGGCGGCGTGCGCTGGTTCGGCACCGCCACCGACGCGGTGTGCCTCTCGGTGCTGCCCTTCTTCCACGTCACCGGCCTCACCGGCAGCCTGAACGGCCCGCTGTACGTGGGCGCCACCATCGTGGTGCTGGCGCGCTGGGACCGCGAAACGGCCGCGATCTGCATGCAGCGCTACCGCGTGACCATGTGGCAGGCGATCTCCACCATGGTCATCGACTTCCTCGCCCACCCCCAGTTGGACCGCTTCGACCTGAGCAGCCTGCGCTGCGTGCGCGGCGGCGGCGCGGCCATGCCGGAGGCGCTGGCGGCGCGCTTGAAATCCCTCACGGGGCAGGACTACATCGAGGGTTACGGCATGTCCGAAACCATGGCCGCCACCCACATCAACCCCACGCACCGGCCCAAGCGCCAGTGCCTGGGCATGCCGGTGTTCGACGTGGACGCGCGCGTGGTCGACCCCGAGACCCTGGCCACGCTACCCGCCGGCGAGACCGGCGAGATCGTGGTGCACGGTCCGCAAGTCATGCAGGGCTACTGGCGCAACCCGCAGGCCACGCGAGACGCTTTCGTCACCCTCGACGGGCAGCGCTTCCTGCGCACCGGCGACCTCGGCCACGTGGATGAGGACGGCTATTTCTTCATGACCGACCGCCTCAAACGCATGATCAACGCCAGCGGCTACAAGGTATGGCCGGCCGAGGTGGAAGCGCTGATGTACCACCACCCCGCCATCCAGGAAGCCTGCGTGATCGGTGTGCGCGACGCGCGCCGTGGCGAGTCCGTCAAGGCACTCGTGGTGCTGCGACCCGAACACCGCGGCCGGGTGACCGAACAGGACGTGATCGACTGGTCGCACAGCCACATGGCCGCCTACAAGAGCCCGCGCACCGTCGAATTTGTGGAGTCGCTGCCCCGCTCCGGCAGCGGCAAGGTGATGTGGCGCGAGCTGCAGGAACAGCAAGCCGCGCGCGATGCCACCGCCCCTCCCCCGTAGTGAGCCTCCCATTGATCACCCGCGCGGCGCGAAGCGCCGCAACCACCGCCAAAACGGCATTCCCCCAGAAGGAGACAACGCATGAAGAACACACCATCCACTCCCCCGTCCAGCGGCCGCCGCGCGCTGCTGCTCGCTGCGGTCACCGCCACAGCAGCCGCCGGCGTGGCGCCCTGGAGCGTGGCCAACGCACAAGCCCAGGCCTACCCCAGCCGCCCGGTCACGCTGATCATTCCGTGGCCCGCCGGCGGCTCGACCGACCGCCACCTGCGCACGCTGGCCGAACTCGCGTCCAAGCACCTGGGCCAGCCCATCGTGGTGGAAAACAAGCCCGGTGCCGGCGGCACCCTGGGCCCGAGCACCATGGCGCAAACCGCCAAGCCCGATGGCTACACCATCGCCCAGTTCCCGCTGGGCATGCTGCGCATGCCGCACATGCAGAAGACCAACTGGAACCCGCTGACCGACTTCAGCTACATCGTCGGCGTCTCGGGCTACACCTTCGGTCTCACGGTGAAGGCCGACTCCCCCTACAAGACCTTCAAGGACTATGTGGAGGCCGCGCGCAAGCAGCCAGGCGTCATCAACTACGGCTCCACCGGCACCGGCAGTAGCCCGCACCTGCTGATGGAAGAACTGGCCGGCAACGCCAAGGTGCAGTTCACCCACGTGCCATTCAAGGGCAACGCCGACCTGCAGTCCGCCCTGCTGGGTGGTCACGTGATGGCGCAGAGCGACGCCACCGGCTGGGACAAGTTCGTGGACAGCGGCGAGATGCGCCTGCTGGTGACCTTTGGTGAGCAGCGCACCAAGCGCTGGCCCGACGTGCCCACCGCGCAAGACCTGGGCTACAACGTGGTGTCGACCTCGCCTTACGGTCTGGTGGGCCCCAAAGGCATGGACCCGGCCATCGTGAAAACGCTGCACGACGCGTTCAAGAAAGCAATGGACGAGCCCAAACACCTGGAAGTGCTGGGTCAGCTCAACCAGGCCATGTGGTACCGCAACGGTGACGAGTACCGCCAGTGGGCGGCCGAGACCTTCACCAAGGACAAGGCCCTGATCGAGCGCCTGGGACTGGCCGCGAAATAAGGCGCCACCCACGGGGTTCTCAACTTGCGATAATCCCCCGGAATGGTTCAAAGCCCGTTGGCTGTTCAACGGGCTTTTTTCTTGTCCCGCATTTCTTCGATCCGATCATGACCACTGCCCTGCACACCTCGGCCCTCACCTCCCTGCCCTTGCTGGCTCGCGGCAAGGTGCGCGACAACTACGCCGTGGGCGACGACCGCATCCTGATGGTGGCCAGCGACCGCATCAGCGCCTTCGACGTGATCATGGGCGAGCCGATTCCCGGCAAGGGCGAGCTGCTCACCAAGCTCTCGCTGTTCTGGTTCGACAAGCTCGGCCCCAAGGGTCTCAACATCTGCCCGATCCACCTCACCGGCGACGCGCCCGAGAGCGTGGTGTCCGCGGCCGAGGTGCCCCAGGTCACCGGCCGTTCGATGCTGGTGCAGCGCCTCAAACCCATTCCGGTGGAAGCCGTGGTGCGCGGCTACCTGGCCGGCAGCGGCTGGAAGGAATACCAGGACAACCAGGCCGTGTGCGGCGTGAAGTTGCCCGCCGGTTTGCAAAACGCGTCCAAGCTGCCCGAGCCGATCTACACGCCCGCGGCCAAGGCCGAGATGGGTGAGCACGACGAGAACATCACCTTCGAGCAGACCGTGGCCATGATCGGCCCCGAACTCGCCGCGCAGATCCGCGACGTGTCGATCGCGCTCTACAAAGCCGCAGCCGAAATGGCGCTGCAGAAGGGCATCATCATTGCCGACACCAAGTTCGAGTTCGGTCTGGACAAGGCCGGCAAGCTGGTGCTCATGGACGAGGTGCTCACGCCCGACAGCTCGCGCTACTGGCCGGCCGAAAGCTACGTGGTGGGCCAGAACCCGCCCAGCTACGACAAGCAGTTCCTGCGCGACTGGCTGGAGACCGCTCAGGTGGGCGGCAAACCCTGGGACAAGACGCCACCCGCGCCGCGGTTGCCCAAAGAGGTGATCGAGAAGACCGCTGCGAAATACCAGGAGGCCTTGACCCGCTTGATGGGCTGAGCCACCGGCTCGGGGCCCGCACCCTCCAGGGTTGTATCCACCCCCGTTCGGGCTGGGCCAATCTCCGTTCGGGCTGAGCTTGTCGAAGCCCGTCCACGCCACCGTGCGGGCGAGCCCTTCGACCAGCTCAGGGCGAACGGAGAGGGGGCTCAGGGCGAACGAGGTTCTCTCAGCTCAAGACAACCGAAGACAGTCGGCGCCGGTACGTCGCCACCGTCGGGTCTTCCGGCGGCACCTGGCCTTCGGCCACCTTCGGCTTGGGCGGTTCGATGATGTCCAGGATGGCGATGAAGGTCTTGCGCGCGAGGTCTTCGCTCCAGGCCTTGTCGCGCATCAGGATTTCCAGCAGCTCGTCCATCGCGGGAACCCACTGGCCGTATGCCATGAGCAACTGGGCGAGGGCGAAGCGCGAGGCGAAATCGCGTTTGTTGGTGGCAATGGCCGCCTGCAACTCGGCCGCGCGGGCCTCCGGGTCTTGCACTGCGGCTTGCGCGTCGCGCGCGGCCATCCAGCGCTGCAATGAATCGAGCCGGCGCACACCAGCGGCCTTGGCGATCACGGGCGCAAACGCCACCTTGGCGTCGTCGTCCAGGCCCAGCTCCAGCTGCAGCTTGATCAGGTCGAAGCGGGCGTCGTCGTTGTTCGGGTCGGTTTTCACTGCTTCCTGCAGCTTCTCCAGCGCGCCTTCGAGGTCGCCCTCGGCGATGGCGTCCAGCGCCGCCTCTTCCTCGGCCACGGCTTCGAGTTCGTTGGCGGCGGGCAGGTGCTTGTCGAGGAATTCCTTGATCTGGCCTTCGGGCAGCGCGCCCATGAAACCGTCGACCGGCTGGCCGTTCATGAGCAGCACGCAGGTGGGGATGCTGCGGATGCCGAACGCGGCGGCGAGCTGTTGCTCTTGATCAGAGTCGATCTTGACCAGCTTGAAGCGCCCGGCGTAAGCGGCTTCCACCTTTTCGAGCAGCGGGCCGATCACCTTGCAGGGGCCACACCAGGGAGCCCAGAAATCGACCAGCACGGGCGTGTGGTGCGAAGCCTCGATGACCTCGGCTTCAAAATTGGCGATGGTGACGTTGATCATGGGGAAGGGGCCTGGAGGGAAAGCGGGGCGCTGTGGAGCGACCCGTAAAATCGACACTTTACCGGAGTGCGCCGTGCCTGTTCATGCGCGCCACCGGGCACCGCCCGCTCCGGGCGCATCGGCCAAAGGCACTTCATGAACCCCATTCAAGTGGGCGTGGTCATGGGCTCCAGCAGCGACTGGGACACCATGCAACACGCCGTGCAGATCCTGCAGGACTTCGGCATTTCCTTCGACGCACGCGTGGTCTCTGCCCACCGCATGCCCGACGACATGTTCGCCTACGCCGAGAGCGCGGCCGGCCGGGGTATGAAATGCATCATCGCCGGCGCCGGCGGTGCGGCCCACCTGCCGGGCATGCTGGCGGCCAAGACGGTGGTGCCGGTGCTCGGCGTGCCGGTGGCCAGCAAACACCTGAGCGGCGTGGACTCGCTGCACAGCATCGTGCAGATGCCCAAGGGCGTGCCGGTGGCCACCTTCGCCATCGGCGCAGCAGGCGCGGCCAACGCGGCACTGTTCGCCGTGGCCATGCTGGCCAACGAAGACAACGCGCTGCGAGAGAAGCTCGAAGCCTTTCGTGCCCAGCAGACCGCCGCCGCACGCGGCATGACCCTTCCCCTGTGACACCCTCCCCATGAGCCTCAAGACCATCCTCCCCGGCAGCACCTCGCCCACCGGCCAGCAGGCCACGCTCGGCGTCATGGGCGGCGGCCAGCTCGGGCGCATGTTCGTGCAGGCGGCGCAGGCCATGGGCTATTTCACCGCGGTGCTCGATCCCGATCCGGCCAGCCCTGCCGGCCTGATCAGCCACTTCCACATCCAGACGCCCTACAACGACGAGCAAGGCCTGGCCCAACTGATGCAGCGCTGCGAGGCCATCACCACCGAATTTGAGAACGTGCCGGCGCCCGCGCTGGTCACGCTGGGCGCGCACCGCCCGGTGGCACCCTCGGCCGCCTGCGTGGCGGTGGCGCAGGACCGCATCAAGGAGAAAGCGCACTTCGTGCAGTGCGCACCGGTCAGCGGCGTGTTCCCGGCGCCGTATGCGGCCATCACCACCGACGCCCTGCTCGCCGCTGTGCCGGCCGATCTGCTGCCCGGCATCCTGAAGACCGCGCGCCTGGGTTACGACGGCAAAGGCCAGGTGCGCGTGTCCACGCGCGAAGAGCTGGTCGCTGCCTGGGCCGGTCTGAACAAGGTGCCTTGTGTGTTGGAAAAGCTCATGCCCTTGCGCGGCGAGTGTTCGGTGATCGTGGCGCGCGGCGCCGACGGCCAGACGGTGAGTTTCCCGGTGCAGAAGAACACGCACCACGACGGCATCCTGGCCATCACCGAGGTGCATGAAGGCGCACTGGACGCCACCCTGGCAGCGCGCGCGCAGGCCAGCACGGTGGCCCTGGCCAACCACCTCAACTACGTGGGCGTGCTGTGCGTGGAGTATTTCCTGGTCGACACGGACGGCGGCGGCGTGGACCTGATCGTCAACGAGATGGCGCCGCGCCCGCACAACAGCGGCCACTACACGCAGAACGCCTGCGACATCTCGCAGTTTGAAGCGCAGGTGCGCACGCTCGCCGGCCTGCCGCTGCCCACGCCGCGCCAGCACAGCCCGGCCATCATGGTCAACCTGCTCGGCGACCTCTGGTTCGCGCCCAACGCCGTGCGCGAAAAGGTGAGCGAGCGCGGGGTGTCCCCGCCCTGGGCACAGGTGCTGGCCTTGCCCGGCACCCACCTGCACCTCTACGGCAAGCTGAGCGCGCGCCCGGGTCGCAAGATGGGCCACCTCAACATCACCGCGCCCACGGTGGCAGAGGTGCGCGAAACCACGGCCCAGGTCCTGAAGCTGCTCGGTCTGCCTCCGCTGGAGGCCTGAACCCGCCATGCCCTTGCTGCTGAAGGCCACCGATGCGTCTGCCGTGGAGCAGGCGGCGCAGCGGCTGGCGGCGGGTTCGCTCGTGGGCATGCCGACCGAAACCGTGTATGGCCTGGCGGCCGACGCCGACAACGCCACCGCGGTGCACCGCATCTTCGAGGCCAAGGGCCGCCCGGCCGATCACCCGCTGATCGTGCACCTGGCGCCCGGCACCGGCGCACAGGGCTGGCGCGCCGGGGTCGACCACTACGCGCGCGACGTGCCGGCTTTTGCCGTCGCGCTCATGAACGCCTTCTGGCCCGGGCCGCTCACGCTGATCCTGCCGCGCCGAGAGGGCGTGGCAGCCGTGGCCGCTGGAGGCCAGGATTCGGTGGGTCTGCGCTGCCCGGCCCACCCGGTGGCACAAGCGCTGCTCACCGCAGCAGCCGCGATGGGGGTGAGCGGTGTGGCCGCGCCCAGCGCCAACCGCTTCGGCCGCGTGAGCCCGACCACCGCCGCCCATGTGCTTGAAGAATTCACCGCGTTGCCGGACGCCGACCTGCTCATCCTCGACGGTGGCGCCTGCCCGGTGGGCATCGAGTCCACCATCGTCGACGCCACGCGCGCGTACCCGGTGCTGCTGCGCCCCGGCATGGTCACCACCGCGCAGATCGAGGCGGTGTGCCAACAGGCGCTGCGCGAGCGCGACGAGGCCGCACCCCGCGCCTCGGGCACGCTCGAATCGCACTACGCGCCGCGCGCCAAGGTGCGGCTGATGGACGCCAAACCCCTGCAGGCCGCGCTCGATGTGTTGGGCGCGGATGCGCGCCACATCGCGGTGTACGCCCGCACGCACATCACGGCCGCGCGCGGCGTGAGCGTGCGCCGCATGCCGGCCAACGCAGCGCGTTGTGCTCAGGAACTGTTTGCCGTGCTGCGCGAACTCGACGCCACCGGCGTGCGCCTGATCTGGGTGGAAACGCCGCCGTCTGACGCAGCGTGGGACGGTGTGCGCGACCGGCTGGTGCGCGCGGCGGCCTGATCAGCTTGAAGATGGGCGCCCGTAGCGCAGCTTCATCACCAGGATCGACAGAGCCAGTGCCAGCGTGATGGTGTTGGCCACCACCACCGGCCAGGCGCCCAGGCTCAGCCCATACACCAGCCACAGCGCCACGCCCAGCGTGAACGCGCTGTACATGCCCAGCGAAATGCCGCTCACGTCGCGCGTCTTGAAGGTGAGCCAGGCTTGCGGAACGAAGCTGGCCGTGGTGAGGAAAGCGGCACAGAAGCCGATGATGTCGCCGAGTTGCATGCGCTCAATGATACGAATCGGGCGTCAATCGGGTTGCGACGCCGTCCACTCCACCAGCGCCTCCAGCGCCGGCCGGGCCGCGGGCGCGTTGGGGTGGTTCACGAAGCCCACCACCACATACCGTGCGCCGTTGGCCGCGTTCACATAACCGGCGATGCCGGTCACGTCTTTGAGCGTGCCGGTCTTGAGCTGCGCGTTGCCGCGCGCCACGCTGCCGGGCGCGCGGGCCATGCGGGCGGCGGTGCCACTCACACCCGCCACCGACAAGGAGCTGGCGAAGCGCTCGCCCTGCGGATGGCGGCTGGCGTGGCGCAGCAAATTCGCCAGGGCTTCCGGCGAGATGCGCTCTTCGCGCGAGAGCCCCGAGCCGTTGTCCATCACCGGCATGGCGCTGCGGATGCCGAAGGTGCGTTTCCACCAGTTTTCGATCACCTCGCGCGAGCGTTCGAAACGCGCCGGGCGCATCGGGACCAGGCCGCCGGCCACGCCTGGCGTCATGCCCGGCTGCGGTACGGGCGTGGGCACCAGCCGGCCCAGCGTGAGGTACACCTGCTGCGCCATCACGTTGTTGCTCCACTGGTTCACGTCCGTGATGATGTCTGAAAGCGGCAAGGACGCGGCTTCGTGCAACAGCGTGGCGCCCGGTGGCGTGAGGCCCGAGCGGGCGTGGCCGGTGATGGCACCACCGCTGGTGCGCCACAGGCCTTCCATGGCGCGGGTGGCATAACTGGCCGGGTCCTGGTAGGCCACGGGCCATTTGAGTTCGCCGCAGCTCTGCGGATAGCGGCCTTCGAAACGGATGCTGTTGGCGTCGTCAAAGCGGGCCTGCAGGCCGCTGCGCCAGTCGCCACACCCGGCGCCCACGCGCGCCAGCGGCACGGTGGCGTCGATCGCGAGACCGGCCATGGGCGGCTCGCTGATCACCCGCGCCACGCCGTTGGCGCCGTCGGGCTGGAAGGTGAGCACGACCGACTTGAAATTGACCAGCAGCGCATCGGGCGTGGTGTTGTACGGACGGAGGGATTCGCCGTCGAACGCACCCGGGTCGGTGGCGGCGATCTCGAAGGCGCTGTGGTCGAGCACGATGTCGCCGAGCACCACGCGCACGCCTTTGTCTTGCAGCGCAAAAAAAGCGCTCTGGATGCGTTCGAGCACGAACTTCGGGTCGCCATCACCGCGCACGTACAGGTTGCCGCGCAGCACGCCTTGGTCGATCGTGCCGTCGGTGTAGAAGCGGGTGTTCCAGGTGTAGTCGGCACCCAGCAGGTCGATGGCGGCGTAGGTCGTCACCAGCTTCATCACCGAGGCCGGGTTCACCGGCACGCTGGCGCGAAAACGCAGCCTTTCTTCGGCCCGGTTGTCGACCGACACCACCAACGCCGACAAGGCGCTCGGCGGCACCTGCGCGCGCTTGAGGGCGGCCACCACGGTGGGCGGCAGGGCGCCGTATTCGCCGGGGAGCTGTGCGCAAGCGGGCAGTGCGACCACGGCAGTGGCCAGCAGGGCAAACAAAGAGCGGGTGAGGGACATGTGTTTCATTATGAAACGGCACCGCGCCCAGAGCGGCATTGCCCTTCTTCAGTGGGCCGCAGAACGGACGGCCGGCACGCTGGCCGATAATCCTTCGATGCCTTCCACACACCTCCAGCCTCAGCGCCTGCTGGCCATTGAAACCAGCACCGACACGCTGTCGGTGGCGCTGGGCACGGGTGAGCCCGGCGCGCTGTTGTGGCAGCGCAGCGGCCCCGGTGGCGCGCAGGCGTCTGCCACGCTGCTGCCCATGGTTCGCAGCCTGCTCAACGAGGCCGGCTGGTCGCTGGACACGCTGGCCGCCGTGGTGTTCGGGCGCGGACCGGGTTCGTTCACCGGCCTGCGCACCGCCTGCTCGGTGGCGCAGGGCCTGGCTTACGGCGCGCAAGGCCTGGGCCGCGCGGGCGGTTTGCCGGTGCTGCCGGTGGACACGCTGCTGGCCCTGGCCGAAGAAGCCCGGCAAGCGCGGGTGGACGCTGGCGAACCGCTGCCGGATGTGATCGTGGCGCTGCTGGACGCCCGCATGGGCGAGATTTATGTGGCGCCCTACGCCTGCGGCCACGCAGGGCCGGCGGGACTGACACCGATGGCGCCGCCCCGCCTGTGCACGCCCGCCGACCTGCCGGCTTACCTGCAAAACCTGGCGCCGGGCGAACGCCTGCTCGCCGGCAACGTGTTCGACATGGATGCCCTGGCGGCACTGGTTGGCCAGCGCCACAGCGCCCTGCCCACCGCCGCTGCGCTGCTGCGCCTGGCCCCGGGGCTGCTGGCCGCGGGCCACGCGGTGGCAGCGCAGGACGCACTGCCCCTGTATGTGCGCGACAAGGTGGCGCAGACCACGGCGGAGCGCGAAAGCATCCGCCTGGCCGCCGAGGTGGGCGCATGAACACCCCCACACCCGCCAACGCAGCGCTGCGCGCCGCCCTGCCCGCCTGGGCCAGCGGCCTGTGGCCTGCGCCCACCGAACCGCAGGTGCAGCCGCGCACGGCGTCCCGGCCCGAGCGCCTGATCGTGTTCGAGCCCATGCTCGAGTCCGACCTGGACGCGGTGCAGGCCGTGGAGTCGCAGGCTTACGCGCACCCCTGGTCGCGCCGGCATTTTCACGACTCGCTCAAGGCCGGGTATCCGGCCATGCTGCTGCTGTCCGAGGCACTGCCGGGTGAAGTGGTGCACCCGCCGCGCGCCGATGGCCGGGTGCTGCTGGGCTACCTGGTGGCCATGCCCGGCGTGGACGAGGTGCACCTGCTCAACATCACCGTGGCCACTGCCCACCAGCGCCAGGGCTGGGCGCGCTTCATGCTCGACGCGCTGGCCCTGTGGTCGCGCGGACAGGGCGCGCAATGGCTGTGGCTGGAGGTGCGCCAGAGCAACGCATCCGCGCGGGCCCTTTACGAACGTTATGGCTTCGCGCAGGTGGGCTTGCGCAAGGGCTACTACCCGGCCGGCCATTTCCAGCGCGAAGACGCGGTGGTGATGAGCCTGAACCTGGTGGCGGCCGCTGCGGCAGAAAGCGCGCCATGAGCGACACACCCGACACCTCCTTCGTGCCCGAACTCGACGCTCGCCAGCGCGCCATGCTGGCCGAGATGGGTGTTCGGGTGTGGGCGCCGAAACCGGCGCCTGCCAAGGTCGCGGCAGTGGTCGCGCCAGAGCCTGTGCCCGTTCCCGTGGCGACCGCTCCCGCAGCACCGGTGCCCCGGCCCCAGACGGTGGCCGTGCACGCACCGGCACCCGCACCAGCCAGACCCGCCAGCCCGGTCGCCACACTCGACTGGCCCGCCCTGCGCGACGCCGTGGCCGCTTGCCAGGCCTGCGGGTTGTGCCAGGGACGCACCAACACCGTGTTTGGTGTGGGCGACGAACACGCCGACTGGATGATCGTGGGCGAAGCCCCGGGCGAAAACGAGGACCTGCAGGGCGAACCCTTTGTGGGCGCGGCGGGTCAATTGCTCGACAACATGCTCAAGGCCGTGGGCCGCAGCCGCACCGGTCAGGGCGCACAGGGCGCCTACATTGGCAACGTGCTCAAGTGCCGCCCCCCCGCCAACCGCAACCCACAGCCCGATGAGGTGGCGCAGTGCGAGCCCTACCTGGCGCGCCAGGTGGCCCTGGTGAAGCCGAAGGTGATCGTGGCCATGGGCCGCTTTGCGGTGCAGGCCCTGCTCAAGACCAACGAGCCCATCGGCCGCCTGCGTGGCCAGGTGCACCACTACGAAGGTGTGCCGGTGATCGTGACCTACCACCCGGCCTATTTGCTGCGCACGCCCACCGACAAGGGCAAGGCTTGGGCGGATCTGTGCCTCGCGATGGCGCAGTTGCCGGGCTGACAGGGCCACAGCGATCCGGCGCCGGGCCGCCCCAAGCCGGATCAGCCCCCTCGGGGGGCAGCGACCCGCGCAGCGGAGGTGCGTGGGGGCCACAGGACTGATGCAATGGCGACCATCACCAAAGCCACGGCAGCCCAGTCCTGCCAGTGCAACACCTCGTTCAGCCACCACGCACCGCTGAACACCCCCAGCACCGGAATGAACATCACCGACAAGGTGGACGCCACCGGCGGCAGGTCGCGCGCCATCATGAGCCAGGCCACCTGCGCAAAGGCAAACACGCCCAGCGCGTTGTAGACGATCGCGCCCCAGATGGCGGGTGTGGGCGCGACCCAGGCTTCTCTCTCGAACAGCACCGCGGCCGCCGTCATCCACAGCGTGGTGATGAGCGTCATCCAGAACGAGATGGCCAACGTGGGCTGGGGCAAGGTGGTCCGGCGCAACATCTGCGTGCCCAGCGCCCAGGCGGCCGCCGCCGTGAGCATCATCACCACGCCCACCGGTTTGCCGGTGAGCTGCGTGAGCTCGTGCCACAGCAACAGCACCACACCCAGCGCAGCCGCGCCCACACCACCCCAGGCGCGCGCACCCAGCTTCTGACCGAACCACCAGGCGCCCACGATGGCCGAGAACACCGGCATGGTGTAGCCCAGGATCGCCGCGCGCCCGCTGGACAGCGTCTGGATCGCCAGCACCGCCAACGTGTGCCAGACCAGCATGTTGAAGACGGTGAGCACGGCCAACTCGCGCCAGTGTTCGCGGCCGATGCGAAACGGCACGCGGCGCCACACCAGCACCAGCGCGAGCACCGGCAGCCCGATCCACATGCTGATGGTGCGAAACGTGAGGGCCGGGAAACCGGTGACGCCGAGTTTCATGATGGGCCAGTTGATGCCCCACACCAGCGTGAGGAGAACCAGAAGGACGAGCTGACGGCGCGAGAGGGCTTGCATGGGTGGCGATCTTAGGGCGCGGCCAACGGGCGCCCACCTAAAATCCACGCATGACCTTTCTCGACATGCTGCGCGGCGCCGAGCGCCAGAACCGCTCCCTGCTCTGCGTGGGCCTCGATCCCGACCCGGCGCGTTTTCCCGCCAAGCTCAAAGGCGACGCCAGCCGCATCTATGACTTCTGCGCGGCCATCGTCGACGCCACGGCCGATACCGCCATCGCCTTCAAGCCCCAGATCGCCTACTTTGCCGCGCACCGCGCCGAGGACCAGCTGGAGCGCCTGATGGAACACATGCGCCGCACCGCGCCGCACGTGCCCACCATCCTGGACGCCAAGCGCGGTGACATCGGCAGCACCGCGCAGCAGTACGCCATTGAAGCGTTCGAGCGCTACGGCGCCGACGCGGTGACGCTCTCGCCCTTCATGGGTTTTGATTCGGTGCAGCCTTATTTGCAGTACCACGGCAAGGGCGCCTTCCTGCTGTGCCGCACCTCCAACCCCGGTGGCGACGATCTGCAGAACCAGCGCCTGGCCTCGGTGGACGGACAGCCCCTTCTGTATGAACACGTGGCGCGACTCGCCCAGGGGCCGTGGAATCTGAATGGTCAGCTTGGTCTGGTGGTGGGCGCCACCTACCCGGCCGAGATCGAACGTGTGCGCGCCATTGCGCCCACGCTGCCACTGCTGATTCCCGGTGTGGGCGCACAGGGCGGTGACGCCGTGGCCACGGTGCGCGCAGGCCTGCGCACGCAGGGCGACGCGACCACCGGGCCCATCATCGTGAACTCCTCACGCGCGATCCTGTATGCCTCCAGCGAGGCCGACTTTGCCGCTGCCGCGCGCCGCGCCGCGCTGAAAACGCGGGACGAATTGCACGCCGCGCGCATCTGAATTTCGACCAATGGCGCGGCAAATGCTCCCGGACGGTGTAGCCGTTGGGCGGGTGCCGTGAACACGCCACAGCCACATGTAACTGATTGAAACCTGGCCCGGCCGGCCGAAAGCGGCTGCCTAGACTCGCTCTCGTTCACTGGAGGAGAAGTCCAAATGACGAACGTTGAAACGCCAGACCTGCCCGCACCATCGGCTCTTGAGCCTGGGATTGCCGATGCGGCACCCAACCACCCCACCGCCCTGCTCGCGTCTGCAGCAGCGGCTACTGCCTTGCTCGCCGCCTGCGGCGGCGGTGGAGACAGTGGAGGAGCTGGCGGAGGCGGCAACGACAGCTTTGTGGTCACCGTCGACTTCACCTCGACCGGCTACGCCAACCCCACGCCCACCACCGATGCCGACGCTGCCCGCTTCCTGCAGCAGGCGCAGTTTTCCTCCACGGTGGAAGAGATCGCGAAGGTGCGCAGCAACGGCTATGTGATGTGGCTGGCCACCGAGTTCTCGCGCCCGCTGGGCCCCACCGGGTGGGACTGGCTGGAAGCACGCGGCTACGGCGTGGCCGACAGCAACAGCTACTTCTTCAACATGTACCCGGCCGACTTCATGATCTGGAGCCAGTTGCTCAGCGGGCCAGATCCGGTGCGGCGGCGCATGGCGCTGGCCTTGTCCGAGTTCTTTGTGTCGTCCATGACCTCGGCCGAATTCACGTGGCGCAGCCACGCCTACGCCAGCTGGTGGGACACACTGACGCGCAACGCCTTCGGCAACTACCGCCAACTGCTCGAAGACGTGACGCTGCACCCGGCCATGGGCTGGTTCCTCAACACCAAAGGCAACCAGAAAGAGGACACGCGCACAGGTCGTGTGCCCGACGAAAACTACGCCCGCGAGGTGATGCAGCTTTTCACCATCGGCCTGGTGGAGCTCAACCTGGATGGGACGCCCAGACTCAGCGGTGGAAGACCGATCGACAGCTACGGCCAATCGGATGTGACCAACCTGGCGCGCGTGTTCACCGGCTACGACTTCGACACCTCGGACGGCGTGCGCATCCCCGTGGACAACTACACCATCGAGTCGCGCGCCTTTGCCCGCAAGCCGATGTCGTTCAACGCCAACCGTCACTCGACCTTGGCCGCCACTTTTCTGGGCACCACCATCGCCGCTGGCACCCCGGGGCGCACGGCGCTGAACACCGCGCTGGACACGCTGTTCAACCACCCCAACGTCGGGCCGTTTTTTGCGCGCCAGATGATCCAGCGCCTGGTGACCAGCAACCCCAGCCCGGCCTACGTGGCGCACGTGGCGGGCGCCTTCAACGACAACGGCAAGGGCGTGCGCGGCGACCTCAAGGCGGTGTGGGCCGCGATCCTGTTGCATGACGAAGCGCGCGGGCTGCAAACGCTGGCCAGGCCTACGTTCGGCAAACTGCGCGAACCCATGGTGCGGTTCATCCAGTGGGCGCGCACATTCAACGCGCAGTCGGCCGCCGGCAGCTGGAAGATCTTTGAACTCAACAACGCGGCCACACAACTGGGGCAGAGTCCGCTGCGCGCGCCGTCGGTGTTCAACTTCTTTCGCCCGGGTTATGTGCCTCCAGGCACGGCACTGTCGGCCAGCGGAGCCACGGCCCCCGAGTTCCAGCTGCTCAATGAAACCTCGGTGGGCGGTTACCTCAATTTCATGCAGGACGTGATCGAGCGCGGGATCAACTGCCCCACACCCCAGCTGCCCCAAGCCTCGTACGCAAGCAGCTCGCGCGACGTGCAGGCCAGCTACACCCGCGAACTCGCCCTGGTGACGGATGCGAGGGCCTTGGTCAACCACCTTTGTCTTGTGCTGGCGGCAGGCCAGGTGTCGCAAGCCTCGCGCGACACCATGGTCACCGCGCTCAATCAGAGAGCCGTGACAACCAGCAGCTCCACCACCCTGAAGAACCAGCGCGTCTGGGCGGCGATCTTCATGGTCATGGCCTGCCCCGAGTACCTGATTCAGAAGTGAAGGGGATAGACATGCATTTCATCGACCCTGCCCAACACACGCGCCGTGCCTTCCTGCGCCGCGCCGGCCAACTCGCGTTCACGGGTGCTGCCCTGCCCACGGTGCTCAATCTCACTGCGATGGGCGAAGCCGCCGCTTTCACTGCAACGGACTACAAGGCATTGGTCTGCATTTTCCTGTTCGGTGGCAACGACTACGCCAACACCGTGGTGAACTACGACCCCACCAGCCACGCGCAGTACGCCACGGTGCGCGGCTCCATCGCCCTGCCTCGTGCAAGCCTGGCAGCCACCGCGTTGAACCCAACCACCGCGTTGCCGGATGGCCGGCAATACGCGCTGCACCCCGCCATGGGCGGGCTCGCCGGTCTGTTCAACAGCGGCGTGGCCGCCGTGCAGCTCAACGTCGGCCCGCTGGTGGTGCCGCTCACGCGGCAGCAGTACAACCTCAACAATTCAAGCTATCCGCGTCCGCCCAAGCTGTTCTCGCACAACGACCAGCAGTCCGTGTGGCAGACCTCGGCAGCCGAAGGCGCCACCGCAGGCTGGGGCGGCCACATCGGCGATCTGGCGCTCGCGCACAACGGCTCCAACAGCGTGCTGACCTGCGTGTCCGTGACCGGCAATACCGTGTTTCTCTCGGGCGACCAAGCCTTGTCGTACCAGGTGGGTACCAACGGCGCGGTGGCCATCCGCGGCCTGAGCAGTTCGGTCTATGGCTCCGCAGACGTGATGGGCGCGATTTCGGCCATGAGCCTGCAGGCGCGCAACCACCAGCTGGAGAACGAGTACCAGCGCGTGATCGCCAGAGCAGTCAGCACGCGCCAGGCGGTGGACAACGCGCTGGGCCTGGGCGTCGCCTCAACGGCAACGGCTCCGTTCTCGGACTTTCCCACCTCAGGCAACAACCTCGCGGACCAGCTCAAACTCGTGGCGCGTTTGATAGCCGCCAACACCAGCTCCAGCGGACCGGGCCTCAAGCGCCAGGTGTTCTTCGTCTCCATGGGCGGCTTCGACCTGCACGACAACCTCATTGATGGCCAGAACACCTTGATGGGGCGCCTGAGCGTGGCCATGAGCGCTTTCTACAAGGCCACGAATGACCTCGGCGTGGCCGACAAAGTGACCGCGTTCACCGCCTCCGATTTCGGCCGCACGCTCACCTCCAACGGTGACGGATCCGACCACGGCTGGGGCAGCCACCACCTGGTGGTGGGCGGGGCGGTGCGCGGTGCTGCGTTCTACGGCAAGGCGCCGCCGGTGAGCGTGACCAACAGCACCACCGATGCATTTGACCAATGGCACGTGGGCCAAGGCCGCCTGCTGCCCAGCACCTCGGTGGACCAGTACGCCAGCACGCTGGCCACCTGGTTCGGCGTGCAGGGCACCGAGATGAACGGCATCTTGCCCAACCTCACCAACTTCAATTCCAGCGACTACCCGCGCGACATGGGCTTCATGCTGTAACGCTCAGGCGTAGCCTGGGCGACAGGCCCCGTGAGCAGGCGCGGACCAGAATGCCGCTTGCTTGTTCAACGAGGCCCGCATGATCGACCTGTACACGGCGGCAACGCCCAACGGACACAAGGTGTCCATCGCGCTCGAAGAACTCGGGCTGCCCTACACGCTGCAGGTGCTCGACCTCGCGAAGAACGAGCAGAAGACCCCGGCGTTTCTGGCGATCAATCCCAACGGACGCATCCCCGCCATCGTCGACCACGGGGCCGATGGTTTTGCGGTGTTCGAGTCGGGCGCCTGCCTGGTGTACCTGGCCGAGAAGACCGGCCGGCTGATGCCCACCGACGTCCAAGGCCGCTCGCTGGTGATGCAGTGGCTCATGTTCCAGATGGGCGGCATCGGGCCGATGATGGGCCAGGCCAATGTGTTCTTTCGCTACTTCCCCGAGAAGATCCCGGCGGTGATCGACCGTTACCAGGGCGAAAGCAAGCGCCTGTTTCGTGTGCTCGACGCGCGCCTGAAAGACCACGAATTTCTGGCCGGCGACTATTCGATCGCCGACATCGCCAACTGGGCCTGGGTGCGCACACACCGGTGGTCGGGCGTGGAGGTGGACGACCTGCCGAACCTGGTGCGCTGGCGCGATGCGATCCGCGCTCGCCCTGCGGTGCAGCGCGGCATCGAGCGGCCTGCGTCCAAGGTGGACCTCACGCGCGATGGCGACGAGGGCGCGAGGAAATTTGCCGAAGAAGCCCGCACCATGGTCGAGATGGGCCAGAGCCTGCAACGCAACTCACCCACAAAGGGCACGTCATGAAACTGTATGTGTCGCCACGCGCGCCCAACCCCCGGCGGGTGCAGATGTTCATCGCAGAGAAAGGCATCGAGGGCATCGAGCAGGTCGTGGTGGACTTGAATGCCCAGGAGCACCGCACGCCCGCTTTTCGCGCCAGGAGCCCACTCGCCCGCATCCCCGTGCTGGAACTCGACGACGGGCGCACGCTCAGCGAAACCCGCGCCATCTGCACCTGGCTGGAAGGCCGGCACGCGCAACCCAACCTGATGGGTGAGACGGCGGAAGAACGTG
This sequence comes from Hydrogenophaga sp., assembly GCA_046314475.1. GTDB lineage: Bacteria > Pseudomonadota > Gammaproteobacteria > Burkholderiales > Burkholderiaceae_C > Hydrogenophaga. Next base: position 1,943 of record JBKBWW010000054.1, on the reverse strand, counting down.
CGTTCATCGAGATGGCCGACCGGCGCATGGAGTGGTACCTGATGCTGCCCTTGGCCAACGCCATCCGCCACACCCACCCCGGCCTGGCCCCGCTGGAGCAGCCGCAATTTCCCGACTTCGGCCAATCGCAACGGCTCAAGGCCATGGAAACGGCGGCCTGGCTCGACGCCGAACTGCAGCGCCAGCCCTGGGCGGCCGGTGAGCGCTTCACCGTTGCCGACATCACCGCTTTTTGCACCGTGGAGTTCGGCAAGCTGATGCGTTTCAAACCGGCGGACGAGGGCCTGCATGCGCTGCAGGCCTGGCGCGACAAGGTCGCCGCCAGGCCCAGCGCGCAAGCCTGACGCGCGCCGAGAAACGACCGCTCAACCCCAGGGCATCGGCGCCTTCTCCAGCGAACGCTCCATCGACGGCAATTCCAGCAAACCGGCATCCAGCCGCGCCTGCAAAGACTGCTGCCAATGCACCACCAGGGCCGACGCGGGCCCCGCCGCGACCGCGCCCAGCAGGGTGTGCGCGGTGCTCAGGTCGTTGAGCCGCCCCAACAATTCCTGCGCGTCGGCCAGCACCGCGCTGCTGCGCGCCACGCGTTTGGGCGGCAGCACACTGGCCAGAAACTCCTGCGCATACCGCAGCTTCTTGAGCGAGATGCGCAAGGCGTGGCGGCCTTCGGGGCCCATGCGCCGCGCCGCACGGGCCTGCCGGCGAAGGCCCAGGTGACGCTCGTGCAACACCGCCCGCGCCCAGACCGCCAGGCCGTCACCCGCGGACGGTGCATCCGCTGCGGGATCGGCCGGCTGCAGGCACAGCACCGCCCGGGTGAAGGCCAGCAACCGCAACGCATGTTCGCGGCTGCCCAGCGCATCGGCCGCGCGCTGCCCGGCGGCGCGCCGCTGCTCGTGCACCCACGCCTGCAATGCCGGGGTCGATCCGTCGTCGGTGACGGTGGCTGGTCCTCCCCCCTCCATCAACTCGGGCATCCACTCGGTGGCGAACACGTCCCAGTTGCGCGCATCGCCGAGTTGGTTGGAGAGCAGCTTCCACTCGTGCGACCAATGCGCGGCAAAACGCCAGGGCAGCGTCGGGCGAAAGATGCGCAGCCCGGTGCGCAAGCGCCGCAGGGCCACCCGCGCCTGGTGCACAAACTCGGGGTCGGGCAGCGCGCCCTCCGGACCGGGATGCAACACCCCGGCTTCGTTGGCTTGCAGGTGGGCCAGGCAGCTCAGCGCCGCCGCGCGGAACGCCTGCACCGGGTGCATGCCCGCGCGCAGCTGCAAACCCGCCGCCTTCACCGGCTGCATCCGCTCGCCCATGAAAAGCGCATAGCCGCGTTCGGCCTTGCTTCGGTTGGCCGGCAGCAGGCGCAAGGCGCTGGTGGCCTGCCCCTGGGGGCCCAGCGCCAGGGTGTGGGCCAGATCGAGCAAGGCGTCCACCGGGCCATCGAGCAGCTCCAGCTCCAGCTCCAGAATCGGCTGGCGGTGGTTGCCGGTGCCGATGAAGCCCTGGTCCAGCGCCACCTCCACGCGGGCCGGCCCGTGCTGCAGCACCCAGCTGCGCCGGGTGAAATCGGTGCGGAACACCGGCACCAGTTGCCAGGCCACGCTGGCGAGCTGGGCGGCCAAGGCCGCGTCGCTCACCAGGGCCGTGAAATCAAACGCGCCCGGCCGGGTCGGTGCTTCCCACTCACCGCGCTGGGACAGGCCCCCCACCGACTGGCCTGCGGTCTGCACCGTGAGCAGCGTCTGGCGACCCACGCGGCGCTCTCGCACTGCCATGCGCTGCGCGCGCAGCGCCAGGGTGGAGGTGTCGAAATAGGTGTTGAACAGTCGCTCGCGCCGCGCCGGCTGCGCCTTCAGCAAGGGGTGCTTCAGCAGCGCCGCCAGGTCTTGCGGGTGCACTTCAAGCTTGAGTTCGGTTTCTTGGGACATGGCGGACGGCAGACG
>JBKBWW010000053.1:0-23532 GCA_046314475.1 Hydrogenophaga sp. | reverse complement strand
AGCGGCGAGCCGCCGGCGTCTCGCGCCACCACGAAAGCGCACGCGCCCAGGTGGCTGGCGGCGCCACCTACATCGACGACATCCCCGAGGTGCGTGGCACGCTGCACGCCGCCCCGGTGTGCTCCCCCGTGGCCCACGGCCGCCTGCGCGGCATCGACGCCACCGCGGCGCTGGCCCTGCCCGGCGTGCGCGGCATCGTCGACGCGCGCGACATCCCCGGCGACCCGGTGCTCGCCGCCTTCAGCCACGACGAACCCGTGTTCGCCAACGACCAGGTGCAGTTCACCGGCCAGGTGGTGGCCCTGCTGCTGGCCGACGACACCATGACCGCGCGCCGCGCCGCCCGCTTGGTGAAGCTCGACATCGAACCCCTGCCCGCCGTGATCAGCGTGCACGAAGCGCACGCGCTGGAAAGTTACGTGTTGCCGCCCGTGCATGTGAAACGCGGCGACGCGGGCGCAGCCTTGAAGCGCGCCCCACACACCATCGAAGGCGACTTTGAAGTCGGCGGGCAAGAACACTTTTATCTGGAAGGCCAGATCGCCTACGTGTTGCCGCTGGAGCAAAACCAGTGGTGGGTCTACACCAGCACACAGCACCCCGGCGAGGTGCAGCACTGGGTGTCTCATGCGCTGGGCATCCACAACCACGCGGTCACCGTGGAGTGCCGGCGCATGGGCGGCGGCTTTGGCGGCAAGGAAACGCAGGCCGGCCACCTGGCCGTGTGGGCCGCCGTGGCTGCGAACAAATTGAAGTGCCCGGTGAAGCTGCGGCTGGACCGCGACGACGACTTCATGATCACCGGCAAACGCCACCCCTTCGCCTACCACTACCGCGCCGGGTTTGACGCCAGTGGCCTGCTCTGCGGGCTGCAGCTGGAGATGCTGGCCAACTGCGGATTCAGCGCCGACCTCTCCGGCCCCGTGGCCGACCGCGCCATCTTCCACGCCGACAACGCCTACTTTCTGGAAGACGTGGCCATTGCCAGCTACCGCTGCAAAACCAACACCCAAAGCCACACCGCGTTTCGCGGCTTCGGCGGGCCGCAGGGCGTGATCGTGATCGAGCGGATCTTGAGCGACATCGCGCGAACGCTCCACCTGGACCCGTTGGATGTGCGGCTGCGCAACCTGTACAGCGATGCACCCACCGCCGGGGCCCTTCGACAGGCTCAGGGTGAACGGGGAAAGTCCGTTCGTTCTGAGCCCACCGCCGTTCGGGCTGAGCCTGTCGAAGCCCCCGCACTACGCAACGTCACCCACTACCAGATGAAGGTCGAGGACAACATCCTCGAACCCCTCATGACCACGCTGGCCACCACCAGCCGCTACCGCGAACGCCGCGAACAGATCAAAACCTGGAACGCCAAAAGCCCCGTCATCAAAAAAGGCATCGCACTCACCCCAGTGAAGTTCGGCATCAGCTTCACCGCCACCCTGTTCAACCAGGCCGGCGCGCTGGTGCACGTGTACACCGATGGCAGCGTGCAGGTGAACCACGGCGGCACCGAAATGGGCCAGGGCCTCAACACCAAGGTGGCCGCCATCGTGGCCGATGAACTCGGTGTGCCGTTCGAGCAAGTCATGTCCACCGCAGCAGACACCAGCAAGGTGCCCAACGCCAGCGCCACCGCCGCCAGCGCCGGCACCGACCTCAACGGCCGCGCCGCGCAGTTTGCCGCCCGCCACGTGCGCGACAACCTCGCCGCGTTTGTGGCCGGGCTCGACGGCTGCGGCGCAGGCGCCGTGCGGTTTGAAGCCGGCGAAGTGATCACACCCAAGACCACACGCGCCTTCAACGACGTGGTGCACGCCGCCTACGCCAACCGCATCCAGCTCTGGAGCGACGGCTTCTACCGCACGCCCAAGATCCACTACGACAAGACCACCATGCAGGGCCGGCCGTTCTATTACTTTGCGTACGGCGCAGCGGTGACCGAAGTCGCCATCGACACCCTCACCGGCGAGAGCCGCGTGCTCAAGGTCGACATCCTTCACGACGTGGGCCGCAGCATCAACCCCGCCATCGACATCGGCCAGATCGAAGGCGGCTTCGTGCAAGGCATGGGCTGGCTGACGACAGAGCAACTGGTGTGGAACGACAAGGGCTATCTGCAAACCCACGCCCCCAGCACCTACAAGATCCCCGCCACCGGCGACATCCCCGAACACTTCAAGGTGGACCTCTGGCCCGAGCCCAACCGGGAAGACAACGTGCACGGCAGCAAAGCCGTGGGCGAGCCCCCGTTCATGCTGGCCATCAGCGTGTTTGAAGCGCTGCGGGATGCGGTGGCGCAGGCGGGCGGGAAGCCGGAGGGGATGAATGCGCCGGGGACGGCGGAAGAGGTATTGAGGGCGGTGGGCAAGTAGGAATTGGCCAAGTAAGCTGATTGCAATGCAGCGGTCGGCTATAAAGCTCCTGTTAACAACACTTAGGGAGCGTCCTGTGGACTTCATTGATCAATTGCGCGTCTTGGCATCGAGGATCTCGGCAACGAAAGACATGATTCAAACTGAGGAGGCAACCAAGAATGCAATGGTCATGCCGTTCATTCAAATCCTCGGCTACAACCCATTTGATCCGCTTGAAGTCACACCTGAACTCGTCGCCGACATAGGGACCAAGAAGGGGGAAAAGGTTGACTACGCCATCCTCCGGGATGGGAATCCGATCATGCTCATTGAGTGCAAGAAGGCCGGGGGCGATCTGAGCATCAATCACGCAGGGCAACTTTTCCGCTACTTCCACGTCACCTCCGCGCGGTTTGGCGTGTTGACCAATGGCTTGGTCTACCGGTTCTTCACCGACCTGGAGCACCCCAACAAGATGGACGAGAAGCCGTTCTTTGAGTTCAACGTCCTGGACTTCAGGGAACGTGATGTTGAAGAACTCAAGAAGTTTGCGAAGTCGGCGTTTGACTTGGAAACGATCCTGACCACCGCCAACGAATTGAAGTACACCAGAGCCATTCAGAACAAGCTTGCGGCCTGGATCGAAAACCCGCCTGAGGAAGCGGTCCGCCTCCTGGCTGGCGACCTGATCGGAAACCGAAAATTCACAGCTGCGATTCGCGAGCAGTTCACTCCCATCACTCGACGCGCATTCGAACAACTGATTGGTGAGCGGATCAACGCACGACTGAAGGGGGCAATGTCTCCAGAAGCCGTGTCCGTTGTCAGCCTGCAGGCCCCGGCAAGTCTGACTTCCACCCAGAGCACAGAGGAAACCAAGGCCTCCACACCGAGTGATGCGCAGGCTCAAATCGAGACATCCCTAGAAGAACTGGAAGCGTTTCACCTGGTCAGAGCAATCTTGCGCGAGGTAGTGCCACCGAAGCGGATTTTCATTCGCGATGCGCAGTCCTACTGCGCTGTGCTGCTCGACGACAACAACCGTAAGCCCATCTGCCGCTTGCGCTTCAACAACACACAGAAGTTGCGTTTGGGATTGTTCAACGGTGGCAAGGATGAAGAGGTGATGAGCATTGACTCGGTGGATGATGTTTTTCTCTACGCTGAGCAGTTGAAGGCTGCAGCGCAGCTGCACTTGACGCAGGCATAAAACACGGGCACGACCAATGCGTTTCTCTGCAAGATTCGAAGCGAGCAAGGGAAAGCGAGTTCAGGTGTTGGAGGACGCACCTCGGGCGACACGCATCGGCTTTCTCAAGAGAATCCTCATCAAATTTGTTGGAACTGAAGGTGGCTTTCGGAATACGAGAAAACAACCCCTCGACACTAGCGAAGTACATGAATCGTTTGTTGCTTTGATCAGGGACGAAGCAGACCCTTGGGACTATGACAACGAAGGGCCTTGGTCCGCGCTCAGTCAACACTTGAAGGACTGCACTTGGGGAGAGTTCTACGACTTTGTTGAGCTCCTCGGGAAACTCTTGCTCAAGAAAGAGGCAGATGGACCGTTCGATGATCCCGACCACTTCAAGGAATATCAAACGCAGGTCAACGAGCTTTTCCGGGAGGACAGCATCGGCTGGACCTTGAATGAAGCGTCACAGCTCTACAGACAGATCCCGAAAGAACTGGTCAAGCGCATTGAGGTGACTGCGTCCATGTTAGCCAAGCGATTCGACACTGCGCGGCAGCACTATCAAAAAGCTCAGAGTTATCTTCATCAACACCCGATAGATGAGGCAAACAGCATCAAAGAAATTGTCAGTGCCATTGAGAGTGTTGCAAGGACCGTAAACCCAAAAGCGTCAACGCTTGGATAGGCGGTAAAACTGATGAGGAACGACCCTCGCTACGCTCCTCAAATGATTGAAGCTCTAGACAAACTCTACGCATACAGCAATGCAACTCCGCTTGTTCGCCATGGCCATGCAAAAGTAGGACAACCCAAGATTGCGGAAGCTGAACTTGCGCTCTTCCTCGGCACAGCTTTCGTTCGCTACATCATTGAAGTAAATCGCGAGGAGACTTGACCAGAACAGGGCCTCCAAGGGTGACTACCTGTATGCCGCATCTGCGACGGAACCACCTATTCGCTGCCAAACTGCGCCGAACGCAACACTCCCCACACGGTCAAGGCAGTTCTGCGCGCCCGCTAGTCATCCAATAGGCTGGAGTTCTGATGTATTGCGAAGTGAACGGAGCAATGTCGATTTCTGACTGCCTAAATCGTCGCTCCAGTCTTGGTCCACTCAGCTATACAACCCAGGAGACACCCATGCGCGTGATGGTCCTAGTGAAAGCCACCGAAGACAGCGAACAGGGCTTCACGCCCTCCCCCTGGACCACCGAGATGATGGAGGCGATGGGCCGGTTCAACGACGAGCTGCGTGCCGCCGGCGTCTTGCTCGCGGCGGATGGACTCAAGCCCTCGTCACACGGCAAGCGCATCGCGTTCGATGGGGCAAACCGCCGCGTGATCGACGGGCCTTTTGCCGAGCCCAAAGAGTTGGTCGCGGGCTTCTGGCTGTGGGAGGTGAAAAACATGGACGAGGCAATCGCCTGGGCGAAGCGTTGCCCCAACCCGATGCCCGGGCCGAGCGAGATCGAGATCCGGCCGCTGTTTGATGCGGCCGATCTGGGTTGACGCCGTCAGGGCTTGGCAGCTGCGGCAGCAGGGCGCTTTCAGCCTTGCAACCCACTCAACTCCTCTCCGCGCGATAGCATCCGCCTGCAAAATTTTTTGCCGCAAGGAGACAAGATGTTCAGTCATGTGATGGTGGGGTCCAACGACCTGGAGCGATCGAAGATTTTCTACACCGCGGTGCTCGGCACGCTTGGCGTGGGCGGGCCGGTGGAAAACACGGCGGGCTCGGGCCACAAGCGGCTCTTCTTTCGCCACGAAGGCACCTCGTTCTGCGTGAGCGAGCCCATCAATGGAGAAGCGGCCTGCCCCGCCAACGGCGGCACCGTCGGCTTCAAGTGCGCGTCGCCCGAGCAGCTGCAGGCGTTTCACGACACGGCTGTGGCGCACGGTGGCGTGTCGATTGAAGACGCCCCCGGCCCGCGCGGCGGCCCTTCGGGTAGCATGCACCTGGCCTATGTGCGCGACCCGGACGGCAACAAACTCTGCGCGCTGTACCGCGTGCCTTGAAGGCCTTCGGCTGACGCCCTCAGGGCTTGACGGACGCCCTCTTCGTTTTGTTGGCGGCGTCCGGTTCGTCCTGGCTCACCAGCGGGCCAGCGGCCACGCCGCCGAGGGCGCCGGCAACCGCACCCACCGTGCCCGCCACCACCGCGCCCACCGGGCCGGCCACCAGGGTGCCGATGGCCGCCCCCGCCGCTGCGCCCACGATGACGCCGCCGCCGGCCAACACGGAGTTGGCCTCGCGCTGGGCTTCGTCGGGGTTCAGTGGCGACTGCGCGGCGGGCTCCGGGTCTTGCGAGGGAATTCCGTAGCCGGGGTTGGCCTGCTCGGCCATGTCTTTGTCGAGCAGCTCGGTTGATGAAGAAGGCGTGTGGGTTGGGCTCATGGGTGTTCCCCTGTGAAGTGGACGGTGTGGGTCCATGCTCATCCCCAGGGGCGGCCGGGTCTGTGCATCAACGTACACACCCGCGCCTTGCAGCCTCAGGGCTTGATCGCCACCTTCAACACACCATCTCGCTGGTTCGCAAACAGCTCGTAGGCGGCCACGATGTCGTCGAGCTTGAACTGGTGGGTGACCATCAGGCCCAGGTCGATGCGGCCCGAGGCCACCACGTTCATGAGCCGGCGCATGCGCTCCTTGCCGCCGGGGCACAGCGCGGTGACGATGCGGTGGTCGCCCAGGCCGGCGGCGAAGGCGCCCAGGGGAATGGTGAGGTCGCTCGAATACACGCCCAGGCTGGAGAGGGTGCCGCCGGGTTTGAGCACCCTCAGGGCAGCTTCAAACGTGGCCTGAGTGCCCAGCGCTTCGATGGACGAATCCACGCCGCGCCCGCCGGTGATCTTCATGATCTCGTCGACCACGTCGCAGTTCTTGAAATTGAGCGTGAGGTCGGCGCCCATCTGTTTCGCGATGCCCAGGCGGTGGTCGTTACCGTCCACCGCGATGATGGTGGACGCGCCCAGCAGGCGCGCGCCGGCCGTGGCACACAGGCCGATGGGCCCTTGCGCAAACACCACCACCGTGTCGCCGATGCGGATGTTGGCGTTCTCCGCGCCCTTGAAGCCGGTGGACATGATGTCGGGGCACATCAGCACCTGCTCGTCGGTGAGACCGTCGGGGATGGGTGCGAGGTTGGCCTGTGCGTCGGGCACCAACACGTACTCGGCCTGGGTGCCATCGATCAGGTTGCCGAAGCGCCAGCCCGCCGTGGCCTTGAAGCCGTGGCAGCCGCACAGGCCCTGGGGAATGAGGTAGCTGCCGTCTTGCGAGGGCGCGCCGTCTTGTGCGGCGTACGAATTGAAGTTGGGGCAGATGGCGCCGGCAATCACGCGCTGGCCTTCGGTGTAGCCCTGCACGGCGCTGCCGAGTTTTTCGATCACGCCCACCGGCTCGTGGCCGATGGTCAGGCCCTTGGCCACCGCGTACTCACCCTTGAGGATGTGCACGTCGGTGCCGCAGATGGTGGTGGTGGTGATGCGGATCAGCGCGTCGTTGGGACCCACATCGGGGATGGGCTTGTCCACCACCTCGATGCGGTTCTTTTCCACGAACACGGCGGCTTTCATCATGGTGGCCATGGGCCCTCCTGAAGTGGGTTGAACAACCCCGGGGTTGGGATCAGGCGGCGCTGGCCTTCTGGAGAATCACGTAGATCTCGTCCTTGAGCTGCAGCTTTTCGCGCTTGAGCACCTCGATCTCGGTGTTCGTCGCGATCTCCAGGCCGCCTTCCAGGTTCTTGATCTTCTGGTCGAGTTCGTTGTGCTGGTCAAAGAGGCGCGTGAAGTGCATGTCGTTGCCCTTGAGGCTGGAGATGAGTTCGCGGTGTTCTGGAAACATGGGTGTGCCTTGGGTTGAATGCCGCGCAAAGCGCGGAATGGGGGGATGCCCTGCTTGGGGTTCAGTGTGGAACGAAGGCGGGTCAATGCCTTTGACACAGGTCAAGCAGAACGCAGCCTGGGAGCTTGGCGGCTGTGCGCCAGCGCATCTGTGCGCCAGCGCCCAGACCACGCGGTTGGACTGCATCAGGATGTTTGTGAACCCCACCCGAACGGAGACCCATGCTCGACGCACCCCCGCGACACCACCCGCCCCTGAGCGCCAGCGACCATTTCGCGCGGGGTGTCACCAAGCTGCTGCGGTTTGTGGCCGACGCGTTCTTCGCCAAACGTTATGGGCACCGCGCCATCGTGCTGGAAACGGTGGCCGCGGTGCCCGGCATGGTGGGCGCCACGCTGACCCACCTGCACTCCCTGCGCCGCATGGTCAACGACGAAGGCTGGATCCGCACGCTGATGGAAGAAGCCGAAAACGAGCGCATGCACCTCATGACTTTCATCGAAGTTGCGAAACCCACCGCGCTGGAGCGCTGGCTCATCCTCTTTGCGCAGTGGGTCTTCTACCTCGGCTTCTTTGTGCTCTACCTCGTGTCGCGCCGCACGGCTCACCGCCTTGTGGGTTACTTTGAAGAAGAGGCGGTGCTCAGCTACACGCAGTACCTGGCCGAGATCGACGCAGGCCGCGCACCCAACGGCCCCGCCCCCGAGATCGCCAAACGCTACTGGAAGCTCAAAGACGACGCGACGCTGCGCGACGTGGTGCTGGTGGTGCGCGCCGACGAAGCCCACCACCGCGACATCAACCACGGCCTGGCCAGCCACCTGGCTGGTGAGCCGGTTCGCGCCGAGCCACCGGCACCGTACCCGGAGCATGCGGACCCGGGGAAATGAAGCCCGCGGTGAGGCTCGCTCAGCCCGCGAGGTTGCGGAACAGGTAGCGCCCGAGCGCGACCCAGAAATCACCACCCGAGTGCTGTTGCCAGACCAGCGAAATGTCGGCAAAGGCCTTGTGGAAGATCATGGCAAAGAGCCCCATCAAGCAGACGATGGCGACGATCTGCAGCCCGGTCTTGAAGCGTTCGTCTTGGCGGTTGTGCATCGCCCGGATTATGGCGATGCACTCTGCCCTGCCTTCACAGGTGGATACCAACCGAGACTTTGACCCGTTGCACCGTTCAGCCCACCCGGATCAGCTTCTTGTTGACGAACTCCTGAATGCCGGCGCCAGAGAGTTCGCGCCCGTAGCCAGAATTCTTGACACCGCCGAACGGCAGGTCCGGCATCGAGACGGCCGCCGAATTGATGAACACCATGCCGGTGTCGATTTGGCGGGCCACGCGTTTGCCGCGTTCGAGATCCTGCGTGAACACCGATCCGCCCAGTCCAAACGGTGAGTCGTTCGCCAGCGCCACGGCCGCGGCTTCGTCGGGCACCCGGAAGAACAGCGCCACCGGACCAAAGAATTCCTGCTTGTACGTCGGGTTGGCCGCCTCGATGTCCGTGAGGATCGTCGGCTGCATGAAGGCACCACCCTGCCCTTCGACCCGTTGGCCGCCCATCACGATGCGTGCGCCGTGGGCCACGGCCTCGTCCACCTGGCCCAGCAGCGTCTCAAGCGCCTGCACCGACGACAGCGGGGCCAGCGTGGTCTTGCGGTCCATCGGATCGCCCGCCTCAAAGCCCAGCATCGCGGCCTGAAACTTTTCAAGAAATCGATCGGCCAAGGCTTCAACCACGATGAAACGTTTGGACGCCGTGCAGGCCTGTCCGCTGTTGCCCATGCGGCCGCTCACCGCGTGTTTGACGGCGCTGTCCAGGTCGGCGTCGTCGAGCACGACGAAAGCGTCGCTGCCGCCGAGCTCCAGTGTGGACTTCTTCAGGTTCTTGCCGGCGCGCTGGGCCACCACGGCGCCCGCACCTTCGCTGCCCGTCAAGGCCACGGCGCGGATGCGGTCATCGTCGATGACCTTGGCGACCTGGTCCTTGGAGATGAAGAGGTTGGTGTACGCGCCCGCCGGCGCACCCGCCTCTTCGAGCAGGCGCTCGAAGGCCAGTGCGCACTGCGGCACGTTGGACGCGTGCTTGACCATCACCACGTTGCCAGCCATCAGGTTGGGGGCGGCGAAACGCACGATCTGGTAGTACGGATAGTTCCAGGGTTCCACGCCGAAGAGCACGCCGATCGGACTGCTCTCGACAACGGCGTCGCCTTTGGCCGTGCTGAGCTTCTCCGGCGCCAGAAAGGACTCTGCGTGCTCGGCGTAGTAGTCGAGGATGGCCGCGCTCAACTTGACCTCGCCTTCGCTCTGGGCGATCAGTTTGCCCATCTCGATCGTGATGAGTTGGGCAAACTCTTGCGTCCGCTCGCGCATGAGGGCCGCAGCGCGGGACAGCACCGCCTTGCGCTCGGCAAAGCTCTTGCGACGCCACACCTGTTCGAAACAGGCCTGCGCTGCGGTCAGCTTGCTCTCCAGCTGCGCGTCGTCGATGTCATCGAAGGACTTGACGATCTCGCCGTTGTAGGGGTTGGTGCTTTGATAGGCCATGGGTTCTCCGGTGATGAGGCTTGGGTGGTCGCTTCAAGCGGCCTGAAGCTGCGCCAGCACGGCGCGCGCAGCGGCGGCTGAAGAGGCGGGGTTTTGTCCGGTGATCAGGTGGCCATCGGTGACCACAAAAGACTGCCAGTCCTCACCCTTGTGGTACAGACCTCCGTTGGCTTCCAGCATGTCCTGCACCAGGAAGGGCACCACCTGGGTGAGCTGCACGGCCTCTTCTTCGGTGTTGGTGAAGCCGGTGACCTTCTTGCCCTTGACCAGCGGCGCACCGTCGGCCGACTTGGTGTGGCGGAACACGCCGGGCGCGTGGCAGACCGCAGAGACCGGTTTGCCGGCGGCGAACAGGGTCTCGATCAACTGGATCGAGTGTGTGTCTTCAGCCAGGTCCCACAGAGGGCCATGACCACCGGGATAGAACACCGCGTCGAAGCCCTCGCCCGACACCTCCGCCAGGCGGGTGGTGTGCGCCAGTGCGTCCATGGCCTGCGGGTCCTGCTTGAACCGGCGCGTGTCATCGGTCTGCGCGTCTTCGTCATCGCTCTTGGGGTCCAGTGGGGGCTGACCACCTTTGGGCGAAGCGAGCACGAGCTCGGCACCGGCGTCCTTGAAGACGTAATAAGGCGCGGCAAACTCTTCCAGCCAGAAGCCGGTTTTTTTGCCTGTGTCGCCGAGCTGGTCGTGGGAGGTCAGGATCATCAGAATCTTCATGGGGTTTCCTGGTGTTGCATGTCAGCGCTTGAAAGGCCGAACAGTGGGATGGGGTCGGGCATGGCGCACGCAGAGCCAACGGCTGCGTGGCATGCAGAGCTGCGGGAGAACGCCACGCACTGCCCACAGGTTGCTGTGCACAGACGGTTGCCGTCTGTTCGTCAGCGCACTCAGTCCAGCGGCCAGGGCAGCTCACGCGCCAGGGCAGGCGCCTCGGCGGGACGCACAGGCGGTGCGTCGTCATTCAGCCCGCGCCACCACGGCACCACCGCCTCCCGATGGGCGGGCTCCACCGCCTCGCCCAGGCGCGGCATGAGCAACTGACCGTCCGTGAAAGTGATCACCGATGCCGCAAAAGCCGCGCATTGAAGGTCCGGAAAACTTTCCCGGTTTGTCTCGCTTCAGATATCCGCCAAACGAGGCAACCTTCGTTCCGCATCTCACCGATCAAACTTCAACAGCCAGGTACCTGCAAGCGGCCAGCCTCCAAAAATACTGCGGGCGTTTCAACTCAACCGTTAACCGTGACGAAGCGTCTGGTTCCACTCAAGACATACCCCACTTTCAGCCCCTTGGGACGAATCGCTGGGAGGAAGAAGGATCCGGTGCCTGTTTCCCTCCCTGGGACTGCTGCTCCCTGCAACGATCTTGCGAATCGCTTGCTCAATGCCATTTCTGAATCCACTTGACCCATCTTCGTTGCTCCAAGCCCCAACATGACCAATGGTCCAAGGAAAGGAACCGCAACAAGCATGGTTGCAACGCCTGCGCCAGTCGTAACCAGCATATCTTTGGTCGCAGAAGGGGGTTTCAAAATATCCCGATATTGAGTGGCAGCCTCATATTCGTTTCCGGACTCATCAATGATAAAACCGCGGATACCCCCTATGGGCTGTGTTGATTTGTTTCTACCATTTATCACATACTCAACCCAACCATCTGATGCAACCAATACCTTTTCAACCCTAAACTCCACCACCGAGTCAGATCCGGAGAATGTTCGTCCAGATGCGATCACGTCATTCGTGGCTTGCTGCGAAGAGGGGTCTAAAGAGTTTGCGCATCCGGTGATTGCCCCTACTCCAGCCAGCACAATCGTTCGTCGAGAAATACGGCTCATTGTCTGCCTCCCATATTGTAAAAAGAACACGAATTTGTCCTGCCAGCAATCGGATGAGAAACTCATCTCAGCGTCTATGTCGGGCAGCATGGTCGTGGACACCAACTCCAGTCATCAGCCCAGTCAAAAGACTGCTTTGAAGAAGCGGAGAAGCGCATTTGGTCAGCAACCTTCCAAAGAGCGAGGGACCTTCGAAAAGCCTGAGAACGACCACAGACACATCGTCTTACATTGCTCCGAGTGCGGCCACTGCTGGCACACCGCATGCAGAGCTGATCGACAGGGAATCGGCACAAAAACAGCAGTTCGTTTTCGAACTTCCTCAATAGAATCAAGGAATGCCCAATAAATCTTCTACTTCCAGTTCGGTCCCTCTGCTGGCAGTGCACCTCAAGGCGAGGCGAGAGGCTCTGGGCCTGAGCCAAGAGCTTGCAGCAGAGAAATTAGGCGTCGACAAAGACACAATTTCGCGCTGGGAGAGAGGTCGGACAAGGCCGATAGGTAGAGCGACGCTGGCGTCGATCAAGGAGGCGTATGGCGTAACCCAGGCGGATCTCAACGATTGGTTTTACGATTGGTCGTGCAGAAAACTCACTGATGGTGCTGGTTATTTCGTACACGGGCATGAGTTCTTGGCAGCCAACGGTATGGATGAGGAAGAACTCCTGCACCATATTATTGAACTCGATACCTCAATGATTCCGAATCTGGCAACAGTCGATGAAGGTACCGTTGCACAATGGGCGCCAATATTTATGGCCTCCCCGCTGGGTTGGAAACTGCTGACCTATGGTGGAAAGATCGTAGGGTATTGGCAGTATGTTTGCCTGCAGGAGGCATTTTTTGAGAGGGTGAAAAATGGTCAGCTTCGCGACTCTGAGCTTGACGTATCAATGCTAGAGTACCCCTGCTTTCTGACACGAGACAAGACCTATAGGATGTACATCACCATGATGGGTGTTCACAGCGCTCATCAGTATTTCAGTCCGGGTGGCAAACTTATTCACTCCTTCATTCGAGAGATTGAGAAGGCCGCATCCAATGGCGTATTTTTTTCAGAATTCGTTACGGTTGCGCACACATCGCAAGGTATCAATTTGTGCAGAAATTTTGGAATGAGTTCTGTTGGAAACCTTGCCTTGTCCAAACAGAAGGCCACCGCTGAAATATTTTATGGAACTGGCGCCCAACTTTCGCGGATGGGCCATGGAAGCAAACACCCAGTAATTTCACGGCTTTACCGAGAACGATTCCGGTAAGCGCCTTGGCGGGTAGCGGAATCGCTGGCGGTTGATACATCCACATGCAGGCGCTCGTGGCGAGCTTTCTCCGTGTGCATCCGTGACCGGTGACGGCTTTGTTCGGGGAACTTGGTTACGGGAGTTGAACGCGCACCCCACTGCGTCGGACCCATAAAACACCTCATCCTCACCGCACGGGCGCCCCCGCCCACCTCAGTCCAGCGGCCAGGGCAATGCGCGCGCGATGGTCGGCGCCTCGGTGGTCAGGCCCATTTCGCCGCTGAAAAATACGCGTTGCTGCTCCGACTGCACCTCCATCGACGACCACAGCGTGGCGTTGCGGTCTTTGAAGCCGCGCCCCAGGCCTGCAGGTGACCGTCGATCTCGATCAGCACGGTGGAATGCGAGCCAGGTGGCGCGCAAGCCGCTCTGCACCGGGCGGCTCCACGCCTCAATTGTGTCCACAGCAGGCAGCGGCCCGGTGGGCGCTCCAGGCGCGCGCCCTGTGCACGTTTGCCAAACGAGTTCATGGCGCTGCCCCGGTGCGGCCGGGCAGGCTCAGGCGCGGCACCGATGGCGCCGTCTCCGACAGCAACTGCCCTTTGCGCCACACCTTGAGGCGCGTGGCGCGCAGGCGGATCGCCTCGATCGGGTCGCGCGCTTGCAACAGCACGAAGCTGGCGTCACAGCCCGCCGCGATGCCGTAACCCTGCAGGCCCATCACCTTCGCCGCGTTCGTGGTCACGGCCTCGAAGCACTGGCGCATGCCGGCCTGGCTGGTCATCTGTGCCACGTGCAGGCCCATGTGGGCCACCTCCAGCATGTCGCCGCTGCCCAGCGAGTACCAGGGGTCCATCACGCAGTCGTGGCCAAAGGCCACCGTCACGCCTGCGGCCATGAGCTCGGGCACGCGTGTCATGCCGCGGCGTTTGGGGTAGGTGTCGTGCCGGCCCTGCAGCGTGATGTTGATCAGCGGGTTGGCCACGGCGCTAACGCCCGCCTCGGCGATCAGCGGAATGAGTTTGGAAACAAAGTAGTTGTCCATGCTGTGCATGGAGGTGAGGTGCGAGCCGTTCACGCGGCCCTGCAGGCCCAGGCGATGCGTTTCGAAGGCCAGGGTTTCAATGTGGCGCGAGAGCGGGTCGTCGCTTTCGTCGCAGTGCATGTCCACCGGCAGGCCAAGCTCGGCGGCCAGCTCGCACAGCAGTCTCACGCTGGCAGCGCCCTCGGCCATGGTGCGCTCGAAATGCGGGATGCCGCCGACGACGTCCACGCCCAGCTCCAGCGCCCGGATGAGGTTGTTCAGCCCGCCCGGTGAGCGCAGCACGCCGTCCTGCGGAAAGGCGACCAGCTGCACGTCAAGGTACGGCGCCATGCGCTTCTTCGCCTCCAGCATGGCGCGCACCGGCAGCAAGCTCGGGTCGCTCGTGTCCACATGGCTGCGGATGGCGAGCAGCCCCTTGGCCACGGCCCAGTCGCCATAGGCCAGTGCGCGCTCCACCAGCGCTTCTTCGGTCAGCAGTGGCTTGAGTTCGCCCCACAAGGCAATGCCTTCGAGCAGGGTGCCGCTCTGGTTCACGCGCGGCAGGCCGTAGCTGAGCGTGGCGTCCATGTGGAAGTGCGGGTCGCAAAACGGCGGCGTGAGCAACTGGCCTTGCGCGTCCACGGTGCCGTGCGCGGGCGCCTGGAGGCCTTCGGATACCTCGGTAATGCGGCCATCCTGCACGGCCACGCCCATGTCGGTGCGGCCGTCGGGCAGGGTGGCGTGGGTGATGAGCAAATCGAGCATGGGTGTTCCTTCAGCCTTTGCCCAGCGGCGGTCGCCCGAACAGGTTGGATGCGTTGCTGATGGGCCCCAGCTCCGATGCTGCGGCCAGCAAGGCGGGCATGAGGTTCTGCATCGCCTCCATGCTCAGGCGCTGGCGCGGCCCGGCAATGCTGATGACGCCAATGGCCTCCTGGCGCCGGAACACCGGCGCGGCCATGGCGCTCATGCCAGGTGCGAACACCTCGTCGATCAGGGCGCAGCCCCGCACGCGCGCCGCGTGCAGAAAACCCAGCAGCGACTTGATGGTGGTGGGCGCCTTGGGCCCGTAGTCTTTCTGCGCGCCGAAGCCCTGGCTCGCCACCAGTTCGAGCGCACGCTCGTCGCTCAGGGTCTGCAGCCAGGCATGGCCGGAGGCGGTGCACGACAAGCGGGCTTCCATGCCCATGTCGGGGTCGTAGCGGATGCCCTGCTGCCGCGTGCCTTGCGCCTTGGCCACCCAGATCAGGCGTTCGTCGTCCACGATGGAGAGCCGCACGAGCTCACCCGATTGCTGCGCGAGCCGTTCCAGCAGCGGCTCGGCGATGTCGACGATGCCGGCGTTGCTGAGGTAGCCCAGGCCGAGCGACACCACCTTGGTCGTGAGCTGGTAGTCGCCCTGTTTGCGCTTCTGCCGCACATAGCCGCGGTGCTGCAGATCGCCCAGCAGGCGGTGGCAGGCGCTCAGGGGCATGTCCAGGTCTTGCGCCATCAGGGCGAGCGGTAAACCGTCGGGGTTGCGCGAGAGGTGTTCGAGCAGCGCGAGGCCGCGGTCCAGGGCAAGGTTCATGGGAAGTTTCTCTATGTGGAAAGACTTTCCAATCTGGAAAGTCTTTCCTGAACAGGGACAAGAATCGCGGCAAAGACAAGTGCGATCGCCGGGCAACACGCGATCGCCGCACCACACAACCGGAGACAAATGTAGGGCCAAGCCCACGCCAAGCCAAGTCCGCTGCTGCGCGGTCGGGCTTGCCGCTGCCGCGCTGGCCACATCACCACCATGACCACCACCGTCTACATCCTCAACGGCCCCAACCTCAACCTGTTGGGCATCCGCGAACCCCACCTCTATGGCCACACCACGCTGGCGCAGATCGAGCAACGCTGCCGCGCGGTGACCGCCGAACTCGGGCTGCAGTGCGAGTTCCGCCAGTCCAACCACGAGGGCGTGCTGATCGACTGGGTGCAGGAGGCGCGCGCGCTTGGGGCTGCTGTGGTCATCAACCCGGCCGGCTTGTCGTTCCGCTCCATTCCGCTGCTCGACGCGCTCAAGACGCTGGACCAACCGGTGATGGAGGTGCACCTCACCAACATCCACCGCCGCGAGGCGCTGTACCAGCAGTCCATCATTTCGCTGGCCGCCACCGGCGTCATCTGCGGCCTGGGGCCGCTGGGCTACGAGCTCGCGCTGCGCGCGCTGGTCGAACACATCAAGTCCACCGCCACAGCCTGATCACGCGCTTTTTTTCACCCGCTTTCTTCGCCAACAACACCCAGGAGACAACACCATGACAGCAGTCCTCACCCGCCGTTCCGCCCTCTGCGCCGGTGCCACCCTGGCCGCAGCCTCGCTGTGGCCCAGCCTCGCCCAGGCCCAGAGCACGCTGCGCTTTGCCGCTGTGTTTGCCGACACCGACATCCGCGCCGAGATGATGAAGCGCCTGGCCGCCGACGTGGCCGCGGACCACAAGATCGACCTGTTCCTCAACTCCACGTTGTTTCGCCAGGGCACCGAGCTGGTGGCGCTGCAGCGCGACAACCTGGAGATCGGCAACATCTCGCCGCAGGACATTTCCAAACAGGTGCCGGCCTGGTCGCTGCTGACCTCGGCCTACCTGTTCCGCGACGCCAACCACCTCAACGCCTTCTTCGCCAGCGACATGGGCGCGCAGATGAAGAAGCTGGTGGAAGACCAGCTCAAGGTGAAGATCCTGGGCCCGGTGTTTTTCGGCACGCGCCACGTCGGTCTGCGTGGCAAGAAGAAGATCAACACCCCGGCCGACCTGACGGGCGTGAAGCTGCGCATGCCCCCGGGTGACGCCTGGCAACTGCTGGGCCGCTCGCTGGGCGCCAACCCCACGCCGCTGGCCTACGCCGAGACCTACACCGGCCTGCAGACCGGCACCGTGGACGGCCAGGACAACCCGCTGCCCAACGTGCAGAACATGAAGTTCAACGAGGTCATGGGCCAGATCGTGCTCACCTCGCACCTGGTGGGTTTTGATTTGCTCACGCTCAACCTCAAGACCTGGCAGGCGATGTCGCCCGAGAAGCAACGCGCCTTCCAGGCCGCAGCCGACAAGGCCATCGCCTGGAGCACGGCCGAGCACCAGAAGCGCGAGGCCGATCTGGCCGAGGGCTTCCGCCGCGGTGGTCTGGACGTGTACGCGCCCAACATCAACGCCTTCCGCGAGTACGCGCAGAAGATCTACCTGGCGTCGGATGAAGCCAAGGCGTGGCCGGCCGGCATGATCGACAAGATCAACGCCATGAAGTGAGCATGCGAGCCCTCCAACGTTTTGCCGACGGGGTGGCCGCAGCACTGCTTGCGGTCATCTTCGTCGCCTTCATCCTGCAGATCGCGCTGCGCTATGTGTTCGACTGGCCGGTGGGCTGGACGGCGGAAATTTCGCTGGTGGCCTGGCTCTGGCTGGTGTTGTGGGGCGCGGCCTTTGTGCTCAGGGACGAAGACGAGATCCGCATCGACCTGCTCGATGTGGCCGCTGGCCCCCGGGTGCGCCGCATCGCGAGAGCCATCGGCTCCATCGGCATCGTGCTGCTCTTCGGCCTGGCGCTGCCCGCCACCTGGGACTACGTGAGCTTCATGAAAGTGGAGAGCACGTCGTACCTCAAGATCCGCTTCGACTGGCTGTTCTCGATCTACCTGGCGTTTGCCGTGGCCGTGATCGCACGGCACCTGTGGCTCATCGTGGGCCTGGTGCGCGGGCCCCGCCTTGAGCCGATCGACCCTCCCTCCACCTGAGGCATTTGTGAACTTCACCAGTCCGTTTTCGCTGGCCCTGGCCACCATCGTCGCGCTCAGTGTGCTGGGCGTTCCCGTGGGGCAGGCCATGATCGGTGGCTCCATCCTGTACCTCTGGCTCAAGGGCATGGACATGGGCAGCGCCGCCGAGCAGCTGCTCAACAGCACCTATTCGAGCTACCTGCTGCTGGCCATTCCCCTGTTCATCCTGGCGGCCAGCTTCATGAGCACCGGCAGCGTGCTCGACCGCCTGCTGCGTTTCTGCAATGCCATCGTGGGGCGTTTCCCCGGGGGCCTCGCGCAGGTCAACGTGTTGCAGAGCATCGTGTTCGCCAGCATGTCGGGCTCGGCGCTGGCCGACGCCGCGGGCTCGGGCAAGCTGATGCAGGCCATGATGACCCGCGAGCGCAAGTACACCCCGGCATTTGCGGGCGCGCTCACCGCCGTGTCGGCGGTGCTCGGCCCCATCCTGCCGCCCTCGATTCCGCTGGTGCTCTACGCCCTGATCTCCGGCACGTCCATCGGCTTCCTGTTCCTCGCCGGGGTGTTGCCCGGCCTGCTGCTGGCGGCGGTGCAGATGGGGCTGATCTATGTGCAGGCCCGGCGCCACAACTTCCCGGTGGAGCCTGCGGTGCCGCTGCGCGATCTGCCGCGCATCACACGCGAGGCCCTGCCCGCGCTGATGCTGCCCATCATCCTGCTGGGCTGCCTGTACAGCGGCATCACCACGCCCACCGAAGCGGCGGGTCTGGCTGCGGCCTATGCGCTGCTGGTGTCCTCGGTGCTCTACCGCAGCCTGGGCTGGCGCGAGATCGCCGACTCGCTGCTGTCCAGCGCGCGCACCAGCATCTCCATCGGCATGCTGATCGCCGGCGCGCTGGTCTTCAACTACGTGATCACGTCGGAGAACATCCCGGCGTCGCTGAGCACGGTGCTCGGCACCCTGGACATGTCGCCCCTGGCGTTCCTGCTGGCGGTGAACCTGCTGTTGCTGGTGCTGGGTGCGTTTCTGGAAGGCTCCACCATCATTCTGGTGATCCTGCCGGTGCTGCTGCCCACATCGGTTGCGCTGGGCATCGACCCGGTGCACTTCGGCGTGGTGGCGGTGCTCAACATCATGATCGGCCTCATCACGCCGCCCTACGGCCTGCTGCTGTTCATGATGACCAAGATCGCCGATGTCTCGTTGTACGCGCTGGTGCGCGAGGTCATGCCGTTCCTGGTTGTGATGATCGGCGCCCTGGTCGTGATCACGCTGTGGCCCGACTTCGTGCTGTTTGTGCCGAGGCTGGCGGGCTACACCGGTTGACGCTTGCCGTGGCCGCTCACTGCGTGCCGAAGATGCGATCGCCCGCATCGCCCAGGCCCGGCAAGATGTAGCCGTGCTCGTTGAGCTGCCGATCGATGGCGGCGGTGTAGATCGGCACGTCGGGGTGCGCCTGGTGGAAGGCTGCGATGCCTTCGGGGCAGGTCAGCAGGCAAACGAACTTGATCGATTTCGGCCCGATCTCCTTGAGCCGGTCCACCGCGGCAATCGCCGAGTTGCCGGTGGCCAGCATGGGGTCGACCACGATCACGTCGCGCTCGTGCATGGCGGTCGGCATCTTGAAGTAGTACTCCACCGCGGTGAGGGTCTTGGGGTCGCGGTACAGGCCGATGTGGCCCACGCGCGCGCCGGGCACCACGCTGAGCATGCCCTCCAGAATGCCGTTGCCCGCGCGCAGGATGGACACGAACACCAGCTTCTTGCCGTCGATGACCTGGCCGGTGGTGGTCTCCAGCGGCGTCTCGATCTCGATGGTCTGCATCGGCATGTCCCGCGTGACCTCGTAGGCCATGAGCAGGGCCAGCTCGTTGAGCAGGCGGCGAAAGCTGTTGGTGCTGGCGTCTTTGCGGCGCATGAGCGTGAGCTTGTGCTGCACCAGCGGGTGGTCGATGAGGTGGACGTTGCTCATGGGGTGGGCCTTGTGGTTCGGGGATGGGTTCAGAACACCGTGCCGTCGCTGGCGATGTTGAGCGGGGGCAGGCCGCCCCGCAGGCGCAGTGCCAGCAGGCGCCCGGCCGCCCAGGTGCCGCCTTCGAGCACGCAGGCCAGCGGCATCTGCGCCGCGCTCAGGCCCAGCGCGGCCCGCACCAGCGGCGCTATCTCGTCGAGCAGGGCCACGGTGAGCGCGCGCCATTCGACGATGAATTCGTCACCCGCCTGCCAGGTGCGCGTGGCGTGGTCGGCGGGCAGCGGGCGCAACACGCCGGCGTCGATCAGCAAGCCGCCGTTGCGGTACTCGGGCAGGCCGGTGAGCGCGTCCAGCCCTGTCACCGGCACGCCGGCCCATTCAAAAGGTTCCAGCAACGAATAGGTGAGCCATTGCGAGAGTTTGTGAAACGGCATCCAGCCGGCGGTGAGGCCCTCGCCCGCCACGGCGGGGTGGGGCCAGCAGTCGCCCAGTGCGACGCCGTCGATGGCGTTCTGCGCCGGCCAGATGCCGGAGAGGGTGTCGAGCAAGGCGACCAGAATGGTGTGTGCTTCGACGGTGGGGCCAGCCTGCAGCGCATCGAACAGCGCGCCGGGCCGGCCCACCTGGCCATAGGTGCCGGGGTGCTCACGCAGGGCCGAACCGAGTCGGCGCAGCACGGCGGTGCGGCCTTGCAGCCCCACCAGCGGGTTGCGCGCGCTCACCTGAAAAGCGTCGGCCAGACGCTCGTCGGTCAACGCGGCCAGACCCGCCGCGTCCACCCGCAGCGGCTGCGCCGGGTCGCTGGAAAACAGGCCGGCGGTGAAGGCGTGGAAGCTCGCCACGCCCAGGCCTTCCGAGCGAGAAAACCGCTGCTGGCTGTCGGCCTCGCGGTAGCCCCACTCGGCACCCGCACCGGCGTCGAGCAACACACTCACCAACGCCAGGTCGATCTGGGTGCGGGCTCGCTCGGCGGCAGCGACCTTGCCGAGCAAGGCATCGAGTCGGGCCAGGCGGTTCACCTGTCCGGCTTCGAAGTGGCGCCAGCGGCTGTGGTACGGAATGTGCAGGTCGGGGAAGCGCTGGCGCGTGAGTTCGGCCACGGTGCGCGCGGCCGACGCGAGGGCCCCATCGTCCACCGCGAAGTGGGGCGACTCGCCAGCGCGGGCACGGGCCAGCAAGGCGACGGCCCGCTCGCGGACCGCCCCGGTGGTGCGCAGCGCGTTCACCGCTGCGGCGGCGTCCAGCGTGGGCGCGCTCAAGGCGTCAACCCCCGGCCTTTGGCGATCTTCAGTTCGGTGGCGTCGGGCACCAGGCCCGGCGTGAAATAGCCCGCCGCCATCTTGGCGTCCATCTCCACGCGCGCGTCCGCGGGTATCAGCTCGTCGGGAATGTTGACGCGCTCGCCCACCTCGATGCCGCCTCCGGTGATGGCATCAAACTTCATGTTGCTCATGGAGACCAGGCGGTGGATTTTCTGCACGCCCAGCCAGTGCAGCACATCGGGCATGAGCTCCTGGAAGCGCATGTCCTGCACGCCGGCCACGCACTCGGTGCGCGCAAAGTACTGGTCGGCCGTGTCGCCGCCCACCTGGCGCTTGCGCGCGTTGTAGACGAGAAACTTCGTGACCTCGCCCAGCGCACGGCCTTCCTTGCGCGAGTAGGCGACCAGGCCCACGCCGCCGCGCTGCGCGCCCTGGATGCATTCCTCGATGGCGTGCGTGAGGTAGGGGCGGCAGGTGCAGATGTCGGAGCCGAAGACGTCGGAGCCGTTGCATTCGTCGTGCACGCGGGCGGTGAGCTCCACGCTGGGGTCGGCCAGGTCGCGCGGGTTGCCGAAGATGTAGACCGTCTGCCCGCCAATGGGCGGCAAAAACACCTCCAGGTCGGAGCGCGTGACCAGCTCGGGGTACATGCCGCCCGTCTCTTCAAACAACACACGGCGCAGGTCGGCCTCGGTGCAGCCGAAGCGTTTGGCCACGCCCGGCAGGTACCACACCGGCTCCACCGCCACCTTGGTCACCACGGCCGCGCCACCGGAGGTGAGGTACTTGCCATCGGGCTTGAGCCGGCCTTTGTGCAGCGCGTCGATCACCTCGGGCACGATCACGTGCGCCTTGGTCACCGCAATGGTCGGGCGGATGTCGTAGCCGGCCCCCAGCTCGGTGGCGTAGGCGTCGGCGATGACCGCGCCCCACGGGTCCATGCTGACCATCTTGTCCGGGTCGGCCCACTGCGGGTAGGGGCCGATGATGTCGGTGGGCGCGGTGTTGGTGAGGTCCGCGCGGTGCTCGCGCTTGAGCGCACCCGCCGCCACGGCGAGTGCGCGGTACACGCTGTAGCTGCCGCTGTGGGTGCCGATCACGTTGCGGTGCGCCAGGTTGAGCGTGGTGCCCACCACCGGCCCGCGCTCGCGCGCGGTGGCCGCGCCCCACTGGATGGGGAGAGCCCCGAAGCCCCCCGAATGCGAGGTCAGGCGGATGTGGCGCGGGTGCGGCGTGTTGGGCGAGGCCGGTACTTCGGCGTTGGCCATCGGTGATGGCAGGTCTGCGGACATGGTTGAGCACCTCGGGTTGCGCCTGTGGCTGGCGAGCCCGGCGGACCGTCTGGACACCGCGCCCGCCGCCTGCCAGACACCAAGCAAGCTCAATGCCAGGTTAGCCCTTCATGCCCTCCATAATCGACCGCATCGCCGGGCACACCAGACCGGAGGAACCACCACCCACCGCCCCATCCGCAGAAAGGCCCCGCCCATGCCGCACGACGTCAGCCTGATCGCCACCATTGCGGCGGGTTTTGGCCTGGCGATGATCTTCGGGTACATCGCCGTGCGCCTGCGCATGCCGCCGCTGGTGGGTTATCTGCTGGCGGGCATCGTCATCAGCCCGGCCACGCCCGGCTTCGTGGCCGACGTGGGGCTGGCCAGCCAGCTGGCCGAAATCGGCGTGATGCTGCTGATGTTCGGCGTGGGGCTGCACTTCTCGATCAAGGACCTCATGGCGGTGCGTCGCATCGCTGTGCCGGGGGCCATCGTGCAGATCGCCGTGGCCACCTTGCTGGGCATCGGCCTCTCGCACTTCTGGGGCTGGAGTCTGGCGGGCTCGCTGGTGTTTGGTCTGTGCCTGTCGGTGGCCAGCACGGTGGTGTTGCTGCGCGCGCTGGAGGCCAAGGGCCTGCTCAAATCCATCAACGGCCAGATCGCGGTGGGCTGGCTGGTGGTGGAAGACCTGGTCATGGTGATGGTGCTGGTGTTGCTGCCGGCGCTGGCCGGTGTGATCGCACCGGCCGAGGGCGTGGCCGCCACCTCGGGCAGCGACATCTGGCAGGCGGTGGGCCTCACGCTGGCCAAGGTCACGGCGTTCATCGTACTCATGCTGGTGGTGGGGCGGCGGCTGCTGCCCAAGGCGCTGTGGTGGGTGGCGCGCACCGGCTCGCAGGAGCTGTTCACCCTGAGCGTGGTGGCGGTCGCGGTGGGCGTGGCGTTTGGCGCCGGCAAGCTGTTCGATGTGTCGTTTGCGCTGGGCGCTTTCTTCGCCGGCATGATGATGCGCGAGTCCGAGTTTGCCCACCGCGCGGCCGACGAGTCGCTTCCGCTGCGCGATGCCTTTGCCGTGCTGTTCTTCGTGTCGGTGGGCATGTTGTTTGACCCTGCCGTGGTGTGGAACGAGCCGCTGAAATTGCTCGCGGTGGTGGCCATCATCATGCTGGGCAAAACCATCGCGGCGGTGGCGCTGGTGCTGCTGTTCCGCTACCCGCTCAACACCGCGCTGACCGTGG